>JAJQDJ010000234.1 GCA_021202205.1 Erysipelotrichaceae bacterium | reverse complement strand
AATACGGGATTTAAAAATCTTTTAAATTTCTTCTTGACATTTTACCAGACGACTATCTTAATTGTCCCTTGATCATAACTTTTTGAATATCTATATTTTCATCAAAGATAATAATATCAGCATAATTTCCAATTTTAATTTCACCAAGCTTGTTTTCATGTAAGCTTTGAGCTGGATTATAACTTGCTAAATTCACAGCTTCATTTAATGTTATACCTAAATTTTGATAGGCATTTCTAACTGCCGCATTTAAAGATAAAACACTACCAGCTAATGTACCATCTTCTAATCTAGCCTCACCATCTTTTACATAAACATCATATGTACCTAAGCGATAAGTACCATTTTCTAAACCAGCTGCTTCTAAAGAATCTGTAATTAATGTTAGCTTACCTAAGCCTTTCATTTTCAACAAAACTTTTGCAGCAGGAAAACTCACATGAATACCATCCAATATAAGTTCTGCATAAACACTATCATTAAGCATCACAGCACCCACAACACCAGGAGCGCGATGCGTTAAAGGTGTCATAGCATTATAGGTATGAGTCCCACTCGTTGTGCCTGCATCAATGGCAATCTGAGCTTCTTCAAAAGTTGCATTGGTATGTCCAATAGAAACAATAGTATTTTTATCCTTGAGGTATTCTATTAATTCTAATGAATGATCTAATTCTGGTGCTATTGATATTTTTCTAATAATATCCTGATGATTACCAACAAATGATAGGTAATTGTCCACTGTAGGTAAAATCATGCATTCTTCACTTTGTGCACCTTTATACTTCTTATTAAAGAATGGTCCCTCCAAATGAATGCCTAAAATTTGGGCTCCTTCTACCTTATCTTTACTATTATCAATATTTTCTATTGCTTTAGCAATATCTTCTACTGGCATAGTCATTGTTGTTGGTAAAAAACTTGTAACACCCGTTTTTAACGTGGATTTTGAGATCGTATTGATGTCTTCAAAAGTAGGATACATGGCATCACTGCCTCCTCTACCATGAGTATGAACATCAATAAATCCAGGACTTACATAATAATTTTGGGCATCAATAATCTCTTCATCAGTAGGACTTCTTTGACTGATTTCACTAATGATATCATCATCTATAAAAAGATTAGCATCAACAATGTCATCTTTTAATATAATCTTCCCGTTCACAATACATTTTTTCATCATTTAATCCTCCTGAATTTATTATAACACTTCATAAAAAAGTTTGAAATAATATCTAACATAAAAAGTGAGGTTTTTAACCTCCCTTATCTTCATTAAGACTATTTAATATTGATTCTATTTTGTTACCATATTCAATAGAAGTATCTAATACAAAAATTAATTCAGGACATTTACGAATAGTTAAGCGCTTTGAAAGAGCGGAACGAATAAATCCTTTTGATCTTTCTAAAGCATCTAATTTTTTTTGAGGATTTGATGATAGAAAAGAAACATACACTTTTGCATAAGAATAATCTCTTGTAACTTCTACACCAGTAATTGTACAAAAACCTACTTCTTTATTTTTGACTTCATTTTGAATGATATCAGATAATTCACGCATAATAATAGCATTCAATTTTTCTTTTTTAAGTGTCATTGTTATCTCCTTAAACCCTTTCTACTTCTTCCATAATATATCCTTCAATAATATCTCCTTCTTTGATATCATTATAATTTTCAATAGTAATACCACATTCATAACCTGATGATACTTCTTTAACATCATCTTTAAAACGTCTTAAAGAACCCATTTTACCTTCATATATAACAACGCCATCACGAATAAGACGTATACCGCTATCACGACGCATATAGCCATCAGTAACCATACAGCCAGCAATATTTCCGACTTTAGATACTTTATAGATTTGACGTATTTCAGCCTGTCCAGTTACTTTTTCTTCTAATTCCGGTGCCAACATACCTTTCATAGCTGCTTCTATTTCTTCAACCATTTTATAGATGATATTATGCAAACGTATTTCCACACCTTCTTCTTCTGCTTTACATCTAACATTGGCATCAGGTCTGACATTAAAACCATAAATAATAGCCTTAGAAGCACTTGCTAGTAAAACATCTGATTCACTAATAGCTCCAACCGTAGAACGAATGACATTAACACGAGCTCCGTCAATATTGATTTTTTCTAAAGAACCTTTGACTGCCTCAGCTGTACCATTAACATCAGCCTTAACAATAATATTCAAATCAACAATTTCCCCTTCTTTAAGCTGATTAAATAAATCATCAAGACTCATGGCAGAACTTGTACTACGTTCTTCAATTTGACGTGCTTTTTGTCTTTCTTCACCAACATGTCTAGCTTTCTTTTCAGATTCAAAAGCCATGAATTTATCACCTGCAACAGGTACTTCATTTAAACCAGTAATTTCTACAGGTGTTGAAGGTTTAGCTTCACGCATTTCTCTACCGTTATCACTCAACATTTTTCTAACACGACCAAAAGCTGTTCCAACAACCACAGGATCTCCTACACGTAATGTGCCATTTCGCACTAGTAATGTTGCTACTGGACCTCTACCCCTATCTAGACGGCCTTCTATAACACTACCAAAAGCATAACGTTTAGGATTAGCTTTTAAATCTGCTAATTCTGCAACAACTGTTAATGTTTCTAACAATTCATCTACACCAGTGCCTTTTTTAGCTGATATATTACAATATACAGTATCGCCGCCCCAATCTTCTGGCATAAGTCCTAATTCACTCATTTCCATCTTGATTCTTTCTGGATCAGCGCCTTCTTTATCAATTTTATTAACTGCAACAACAATTGGTACATTAGCTGCTAAAGCATGATCAACAGCTTCTTTCGTTTGCGGCATAACACCATCATCAGCAGCAACGACAATAATAACAATATCAGTTATTTGAGCCCCACGAGCACGCATAGCAGTAAATGCTTCATGGCCAGGTGTATCCAAAAATGTAACTTTTTTACCATTAACATTAACCTGATAAGCTCCTATATGTTGTGTTATACCACCGAATTCACCTTCCACAACACGAGATTTACGAATGTAATCCAATAAAGTCGTTTTTCCATGATCAACATGACCCATAATTGTTACAACTGGAGGACGACTTTCTAAATCCTCTTCATTATCAACTATTTCTATATCTTCAAAATTAATCTCATTTACAACTACTTTTTTCTTAGGTTCATAGCCATATTCCATGCAAATAAGTTCAATTTGTTCATCATCCAAAGAAGAATTGATAGTCACCATTATGCCAAGCATAAATAAAACCTTAATGACATTAGCAGGTGTTTGACCAATTTTTTCAGCTAATTCACCAACAGTAATGCCTTCTTCATATTCGACTATGCCATCCCCTATCCTTGGTGTGTCTTTCTTACTTGGAATATTAGAAATAAGTTTCTTTTTCTTATATTGATTTTCTCTCTTCTTTCCTTGATTTCTCTTTTTTGACATTAACATCAGCCTCCTAACTTTGATTTAATACTATTCGCAAAACCACGATCCTTTATACCAACAGCAACGCGATTATCTTTTCCAATTGCTTTAGAAATCTCATCAATGCATCCTATTATATGATAATCAACATGATAATATGTACATTTATCGGTTAACTTCTTTTGTGTATTAAAACTTGCTTCTTCACTAATAATAACCAAATATACGCGCTTATGACGAATATCTTTGTATAAAACTTCTCCATGAGATATTTTGCGTGCTCGCATAGCTAATCCTAGCAATGATAAAACATCATTACTTAACATAAGTCATTAGCTCCTCGTAAATACTATCAGGAATAGAAATGGCCAATGACTTATCCAAAACACCATTTTTCTTAGCCAATTCTATTGCTTCCTGACTGCGTTTTAAATAAGCACCTCTACCATTCATCTTTCCTGTAGGATCAACAAAAACTTCCCCTTCTTTATTTTTCACAATGCGAATAAGTTCTTTTTTAGGCAACTGTTCCCCTGTTGCCACACATCTTCTCAAAGGTATTTTTCTTACCATAACTAACTCCTAATCATCATAATATGCATCATATTCTTCATATGGATCATAAACATCTTCTTCGTCATAATCATCATCATAATCATCTTCAATATAGTCTTCGTCCTCAACATAATCATCATCATCTTCAATGTAGTCTTCATCAAATGATTCATTTGAATCAAATGTTTCCTCATCATCAAAAGCTTCTTCAAGTTCTTCTGTTTCATTTTCATCAAATACTTCTATGACAATATGTTCTTTAACTGGTTCTACAATTTTTTGAACGATTGGTTCAGCGATTGGTTCTTCTACTTTAGTCATTTCTTCTTCAAAGGATTTATTAAATTCACTATCATCATCATAAGCCAAACCTTCAGCCATAGCCTCGCTCACTGATTTAATATCAATTTTCCATCCAGTTAAACGTACTGCTAATCTAGCATTTTGACCACGTTTTCCTATTGCTATAGATAATTGACTATCAGGAACAATAACCAATGCACTCTTTTCTTCTTCATTAATTGTTACATGCTTTACTTCTGAAGGTGATAAAGCATGAGAAATATAAACAATCGGATCTTCATTCCATTCAACAATGTCGATCTTTTCACCATTTAATTCCTTAACAACGTTATTAACACGTATACCACCTTTGCCAACACAAGAACCGATAGGATCAATATCTTCATCTCTAGATGTAACAGCTATTTTACTACGTTCACCAGCTTCCCTTGATACAGAAACAATTTCAACAGTTCCATCAAAAACTTCTGGTACTTCCTGTTCAAATAATCTTCTTACTAAACCTGGTTCAGTACGTGATACTTTAATACGTGTATCTTTTGTTTCTCTAACAACATCACTGACATATACTTTGATATGCTGGCCATCAACGAGTTTTTCGCCAGGAATCTGCTGATTCTTTGGTAATAATGCGCCAGTTCTTCCTATATTTACAATCACAAAATTAGGTTCGACACGATCAACAATACCGTTAATAATATCATCTTTTTTATCAATATATTCATTAAATAAAGCATCTTTTTCAGATTCTCTAATTTTTTGACGTAATAATTGTTTTGTTTGAATAGCGGCCAATCTACCAAAGATTTGTGGATCAACTTCACTAACTACTACATCTCCTACTTTATATTTAGGATCAATAGCCTGTGCTTCTTCTAATGATAATTCATAATCTTCATCCATTACATCATCAACAACATCTTTCGTTTCAAAAATACGAATCTTACCAGTTGTAGGATTAATTTCTACATCAACTTTTGATTCAGTACCTGCGTAATTTCTTTTATATGATTTTTCCATTGCTTCTTTTAAAGCATCTAAAACAACTTCTTTTTTTATTCCCTTTTCTTCTTCCAATAATTCTAAAGCTTGGATAAATTTTTTACTAGCCATTATCTTTCTTTCCTCCTTTAAAACTTGACGGCTAATCTTATAAATGCCACATTTTTATAAGAAATAGTAACATTTTTCTTTATATTTTTAGATAAATACTGTAATTCAATATTATCATCATCAACATTTAAAATTGTACCATAAACATCACTCAGACCCTTTTTTGGATCCTTTAATTTAATATAAACATACTCTCCTATTGCTTTTTTAACTTGTTCAAATGTTTTTAATGGTTTTTCTGCTCCAGGAGAAGAAACCTCTAAATAATATTCATTTTGAATTAAATCAACCTCATCAAGTAAAGCAGAAATATCCTCACTGACAGCAACACACGTATCCATATCTAAAGAGCCTTGATTTTTATCAATAAAGATACGTAAATACCATTCATTCTTTTCCTTAAGATATTCAATATCATCAAGATAACAATCATGATCTTGTAAGATAGGTGAAATAAGTTCAGTAATCTTTTCTAACATATTTTCCTCCATTAACAAATTGAAACGAGAGGGTTACCCCTCTCGTAAATCACTGATTACATTGATAATATAGCACACTTGTAATAAAATTACAAGTATTCATCAATATTTTTATAATAAGTCAAATAAAGACAACTGATTTTTATCAGACAAATGATCAAAAACTCCAATTTTACTTAAGAAATCCAACTGTGTATTAGTCAAACGAGTACGTCTTGTCACATCTTCTTTTGACAAAAAATCATTTTGACGACGTGCCTCTATAACACTATCTCCTACTGATGCCCCTAATCCATCAATAGAAGTGAATGGTGGAATAATAGCACTTGAATCATCTGGATCAACAATAAAATTTTGTGAATCCGATTTTTCTAATGAGATATTTGTAAAGTGGAATCCTCTTTCAAACATCTCTAAACAGATTTCATAAACAGAAATGAGAGCTTCATCTTTGTTAGTAATCTTAACACCATTTCTTTTATCATCAAGAATTTTTTTATATTTTGTAAAAACAGCCTTCTTGCCTTGAATCATCGTTTCAATATCATAAGCACCACATCTTGTTGTCAAATAAACTGCATAGTATTCTCTCGGATAATAAAGTTTCCACCAAGCCATACGAATAGCGCTTAAAACATATGCCGCCGCATGAGCTTTTGGGAACATATATTTAATTTTTTTACATGATTCGATGTACCAGGTTGGAACATCGTATTGACGCATCAATTCTTCATAATGCTTTTCAGGAAAAACAAGAGGAGAACGGCCTTTACGTACGCATTCCATAATGTCAAAAGCATCCTTATTTGGTAATCCCTTTTCAATCAAATAAACCATAATGTCATCACGACATCCAATAACTTCTTTTAATGTACAAGTTCCAGAACTAATTAATGTTTCTGCATTGCCCAAATAAACATCAGTACCATGAGACAATCCAGATATAATAACCAAATCACTAAATGAAGTTGGATGCGTTTGTTCAAGCATACCTCTAACAAATTTCGTACCAAATTCTGGTAAACCTAATGCTCCAGTTCGGCAATCTAAAAAACTTAAATCAATTCCCATAGCATCTGTTGAATTAAACAAACTCATAACAAAAGGATCATTTGTAGGAATATCTTTCGGATTAACGCCTGTTAAATCCTGTAACATTCTTATAACTGTTGGATCAACATGTCCTAATATATCAAATTTTAAAACATTGTCATGAATGGCATGGAAATCAAAATGTGTCGTTTTCCATTCAGCAGACAAATCATCTGCAGGATATTGATAAGGTGTAAAATCAAAAACATCCATATTTTCAGGAATAACAATAATACCACCAGGATGTTGCCCTGTTGTACGTTTGACACCAGTACATCCTTTAGCTATTCTTTCAAGTTCAGCAGAACGCATAGTATCCTCTTTACCCATAAGCTCGGCATAACCCTTCGCATATCCATAAGCTGTTTTTTTCGCCACTGTAGAAATCGTACCCGCACGAAAGACATGGTTTTCTCCAAATATTTCTTTGGTATAAGCATGTGCAGTTGGTTGATAATCACCAGAGAAGTTTAAATCAATATCAGGAACTTTATCAGCATTAAAGCCAAGAAAAGTTTCAAATGGTATATTATGACCATCACCTTTAAGAGGATGTCCACATACAGGACAAACCTTTTGTGGCAAGTCATAACCATTGGCAATTGTTCCTTCGGGTAAAAATTCACTATATTGACAATGTGGACAATAATAATGCGGAGGTAAAGGATTGACTTCAGAGATATTAGCCATAGTAGCAACAAATGAAGAACCTACGGAACCCCTACTTCCGACCAAATAGCCTGCTTCATTGGACTTTTTAACAAGCTTATGAGCAATATAATAAATAACTCCAAATCCGTGTTTAATGATATTATCCAACTCTTTTGTTAAACGTTGCTCAACAATTTCTGGTAAAACTTCACCATATTGCTTATGTGCATTGTCAAAACATAATTGTCGTAGATTTTCATCAGCATTATCAATATGCGGCGTAAACAATTTATCATGAACAACATGAAAATCACCATCTATCATATCCGCAATCTTATTCGAATTTTCAACTACATATTCCTGCTTTTCTTGATCATTTAGATAAGATAAGCTATCCATCATTTCCTGAGTATTTCTAAAATATTCATCTGGTGTCCAGGCAGTCGGATCATGACGATCAGTCAATGGATGCAATGCCCCTCCCAATCCAATTTTAGGATTGCATGTAAAAACATCTCGATAAATCTTATCTTCACGATCTAAATAATGAACATCACCCGTTGCTACAATTAATTTATTCATCGATTTTGCACAATCAACGATACGTCTTAAAATTCTTATGAGTTCTTCTTTTGTATCAATATTACCTCTTTTCACAAAATATTCACAAATATCCAAAGGTAATATTTCAATATAATCATAAAACTCCATAGCTTTCTTTAGTTCATCAATACATCGTGTCATGGCTAAATCAAATATTTCAGAATTATAACAACCACTACCAAATAACAAACCCTCTCTATAATATTCCAAGCGACTTCTAGGAATTCTAGATGTTTTCTCAAAATAAGTAGTATTTGCTTCAGAAACTAGCTTAAATAAATTTTTTAAACCAGTTTTGTTTTTAGCCAACACACACATATGTTTCGGTCTAACCGTCTTATAAGCATCCTTGCAAGGCATTGTATTCATATCTTTGAGATGATAATATTTTTGATTCATCATATCATGAAGCATTAAATGAAAAGCAGAAGCCAATACTTCAGCATCGTAATCAGCACGATGGGCTGCATCTCCATCATAAGGAATATGATAATGACGACATACGTTACCCAAACGATAACCCTTAAGTTCAGGTAATAACTTCCATGCTAAAGCTAAAGAATCAACAGCAGGGTTTTTTAGTTTTTCAAAACCATTTCTTAATAATATTTCATTTAAAAATCCAACATCAAATGTCGCATTATGCGCAACAATAACATCATTACCAAAAAAATCAAGGATTTTAGGCAAAATTTCCATAATAGTAGGAGCATCTTCTACATCTTCATTAGTAATATGAGTTAAATTCGTTATTTTTGAAGAAATTGTCTTATTAGGTTTAACTAGACTTTGCATACGATCAATTATTTGACCATTTTTCATCTTGATAGCACCAAATTCAGTGATATCATCATCCATAACTGATAAACCCGTTGTTTCTAAGTCAAATGATACAAAAGTAAGATTCTTTAAATTCATATCTACCTCATTATAGACAACTGTAAAATCAGGATCAATCATATACATTTCTACACCATAAATCATTTTGATATTATTTTTTAACGATGCAGTTTGTGCTTCTGGAAAAGACTGAACATTACCATGATCCGTTACTGCAATAGCTTTATGTCCCCAATAAGCAGCACGTGATACGTAATCAGTAATACTACCAATACCATCCATGGATGACATCTTAGAATGAACATGTAATTCAACACGTTTTATAGGAGCATTATCCTCTCTTATCTTTGGTGATGGAATAATATCAATATCATTTGTTCTTATAATTAAATCTTTTACAAATGAATCATATTCAACATGTCCTTTAACTCTAATCCATTTACCACCTTTTTTTAATTTATTGATTTCATCTAGGGTTTTTCTATTTTTATCTTCAAATCTTTTAACAATAATGCTATTAGTATAATCAGTAACATATAGTGATTGTATTGTCTTTCCCGCCTTGGTTTTAATCGATTCTTCTTTAAAAACATAACCCTGAATAAGAACATCCTGCATAGTATTATCTATTGCATCAATTTTTGTTTGATAATAATCTTTCTTATAACTTTTATTTTTCTTTTGTGAAACATGCTTAACATTTTCAGTAAAAGCACTGGCATCAACTTCTACTTCTTCTAGAGATTCCATTTCCTGTTGAATTGATTGATAAATTTCATTATTCTGATTAATGAAAACTTCAAAATGAATATCAATTCCAAATTTAAGAAAATAACGAGGAAATAACAAACATAAGCTTTCCATAGATTTTAATTGAATATCATTGATAACTTCTATTTGTAAAGTATGATCTTGAAAACTTAATAAATCCGCTGTTATATTTTGTAATTGAGGATAACGAGATTGTAAGTTTTCAAAGATAAACAAAGCATATTCTATTATATAATCATCATTAATATTTAACCATTGAAAAACAAAGTCACATGGATAAGGAAAACGTTCCTTACTATTATAGAGTATTTTCATTTCTTCAACTGGTAATAAAGATGATCCTGTAAAATGAAATTCATAAGAATTATCACTATAAACATAAACTTTATCCATATGCAACGACTTAAGTTTATCTACTTTATCTTCAATTTCTAATTGTTTTAATAAAACTAGTACTTTATTCATATTTCACCTCGTTTTACGTTAACATACGAACAATATCCTGATAAGTCACAATAACCATTAATAATAAAACTAATCCTAATCCAACAAGCTGTAAAGCTATTTTAAGATTTTGAGGCAATTCTCTACCAATGATTTTTTCAACTACTGCATATAAAATCTGACATCCATCAAGTCCAGGAATAGGCATCAAATTATAAATACCTACATTAACTGAAAGCATAGCTAATAGACTAAATATATATTCTATTTGACCAGTCGAGGTGACTTCAGAAGTAATTTGATAAATTCCTGCAGGTCCAGACAATTGCGAAACAGTTCCTGTAAAATTTACCACCAATTGTCCTAAAGCTTCAATAATGACAACACTCATTTCTAGTAAAGAAGTAAAAGTATAGCTAAAAGCTTCACTCAAACTCATAGCACGTGTAGCCTGTGTAAAGCCAACTTTGTAAGTACCATCAGATTCATTATAGTACATTTGCATATCTATAGAAACTTCTTCATCATCTCTTAAAACAGTTATAATCACATTAATATTATCTGATGACAAATTTAAGCTTTCTTGTGTTAAGGATAAATCACTATAGTTAGAAATAAGAATGCTTTCACCTGTTTCTTTTACATAAACTTCCTGAATAATATCCCCTTCCTGGATATCATATGCTATTGCTGGTGAATCATCAGGAATACTACCTACAACGCATTGATCAACAGCAATTTGCCCAGCAAATAAATTGACACCTAATGTGACCACAATGGCTAAAACAAAATTCATAAAAACACCAGCTGCAAAAATAATAATCTTCTGATAGGTTTTTATGCCTTTTAACGTACGTTCAACAGGAACATCCTTCAATTCCTCATTATCAACTTGATCATCTTCACCTGCCATTGCAACAAATCCCCCAAAAGGAATACATCGAATTTCATATTCAGTTTCTTTTCCTTGCTTTGACCATATCTTAGGACCAAAACCTATAGAAAACTGGCTACAATATACATTAAAGTATTTGGCAGCCATAAAATGTCCAAATTCATGAATAATAATAATTGAACCCAATATGAGTATAAAAACTATAATACTTATAATTGTCTGCATTTAATCAGCTCCTACTTTCTTCAAAACAAAATCTCTAGCCCATTGATCAATCTCTAATAATTGATCCAACGTTGGATTCTCTACCCATTGATGAGCATACATAGCTTCTTCCACTAATTTTTCTATGTCTAAAAAAGCTATTTTTTTATTTCTAAACAATAAATTGGCTTCTTCATTGGCACCATTTAATACGCAAGGCATAGAGCCACCTTTTCTTCCTGCTTCATAAGAAAGCTCTAAAGCTTTAAATCTTTTTAAATCAGGTTTAGTAAAATGAAGTGTTCCAACATCAGATAAACTTAATCGTTTGCCACCTAATAAAGGTAAACGATTTGGATAAGTTAAGGCATATTGTATAGGTAAACGCATATCAGGTGTACCTAGTTGAGCAATAATGGCTGTGTCCTGATATTCTACCATTGAATGAATAATACTTTCAGGATGAATCAATACTTCAATATCATCATAATCAACATCAAAAAGCCAATGGGCTTCCATCACTTCTAAACCTTTGTTGAATAATGTGGCACTATCAATAGTAATTTTAGCTCCCATAGACCAATTCGGATGCTTTAAAGCTTGATCCACTGTTACATTTTTAAGTTCATATCGTGATTTATCTCTAAAACTACCACCACTGCAAGTTAAAATAATCTTTTCAATATCACCATGATTTTCACCATTTAAAGATTGAAAAATAGCTGAATGTTCACTATCAACAGGCAATAATTTAACATTATTTTCCTTTACTAATGGCTTTATAATATGTCCTGCAACAACAAGTGTTTCTTTATTAGCTAAAGCAATATCCTTATGATTTTTTATAGCTTCTATTGTTGGTAATAAACCTGCAAAACCAACTATACCATTTAAAACAATATCAACGTCTGGTAAAGTTGCAATTTTTATTAAACCTTCACTACCATAATAAATAGTACGATCTTTATATTTTCTTTGTAGATATTCCTGATCTTCTTTTTCAGATACACAAATATAAGAAGTATGAATATAACGCATAATTTTTTCCAAACCATCTATATTTTTCCCTGCAGACATAGCAACAATTTCAAATTCATCACTATGATGTCGTATAACGTCAACACTTTGTGTTCCAATAGAGCCAGTCACACCTAATATAGTTATTTTTTTCATATTAAATCACCACCGTTATAAGATATAATAATAAACCAAATACCAAAGAATTAAAAAGCAAAGAATCAAAACGATCTAATATTCCACCATGACCAGGTAAAATATGAGAATAATCTTTCACTTTAAAAGTTCTTTTAATACTACTAAAAGTTAAATCACCTATCTGGCTTGTAATCGTTAATACGATATTAACAATAATTAAAAGACCTAAAGAAATATCTAAACCAATAAGCCATCCATAAATGGTTGCCAAATTTGTTCCTAATATAATTCCTCCAATAGAACCTTCAATTGTTTTTTTAGGAGATAAACGAGGTATCAATTTATGCTTTCCAAATTTCATACCAGCAAAATAAGCACCGCTGTCACAGCCAAATGTCACTAAGGCTAATAAAAAAACATATGCAAAACCAAATTCATTACGAATAAAATATAAATTATGAAATCCCATACTAATCAATGTTGCTGTTGTAAAATAATAACATAGCCTGTTCAAATGAATTCTTTCATCTAAAATACTACATGTAAATAAAGCAATCAAATATAAGGCTATCATCGTACCAGAAATCATTAAATTATTTTCTAAAAATATAAGATAAAAAGCATAAATGCCAATTATTGGATAAAAATAAACAGGTGTTTTTGGACGTGTACAGATTGATAATATTTCAAAAACGCCACATGCAGCTAAAAATGTAATCAATAATTGAAAAGGTAAGCCTCCATATATAGCACATGGTAATATCATAATAATTAAAACAATGGCTGTTAAAATACGTGTTTTCATTTTAATACGCCTCCAAAACGACGTTCACGGCCCTGATAAATACGAATACAGCGATGTAATTCCTGCTCATCAAAATCTGGCCATAAAGTATCAACAAAAATAAACTCGGCATAAGCAAGTTGCCAAGGTAAAAAATTAGATAAACGACATTCACCACTAGTTCTTATCATAAGATCAACCGGTGGTAAATCTTGAGTCATAAGGTTATTTTCAAAATAATCTTCAGTAATATCATCTAGAGTAATGTTTCCATTTTTGTATTGTTCGCAAATATATTTTGTAGTTTGTACAATTTCATCACGACCACCATATATAAATGCAAATGTTAAAATAAGTCCAGTATTCATAGATGTTTTTTCTACTGCTGCATTAAAAATATTTCTAGTTTCACTAGGTGCCATTTCAAGATGTCCAATATATCTAATTTGTACATTATTTTCAATGAGTTCTTTTAAATAAAGATCAAAAAATTCCTTCGGAAGCTTGAAAATATACTCAACTTCACTTGCTTCACGTTTGAAATTTTCAGTAGAAAAAGCATAGACTGTCATAGCTTTCATTCCTAATCGATTTGCTTCTAAAGCTAAGGTACGTATGGTTTTCGTTCCTTCATGATGGCCATAAGTACGTGGCATTTTTCTTTTTTTAGCCCATCTACCATTACCATCCATAATAAAGGCTATATGCTTCGGAATATTATCCATATCTATATCATCATTTTTCTTATTTATCAACATATACTCACCTCGTAATCAACATGTATTATAGCATAATAATACTTTAATGAAAACAAAAAAATAAACACCTTGAATTTAAACATTATGAATATATTTGTAATGA
>JAJQDJ010000042.1 GCA_021202205.1 Erysipelotrichaceae bacterium | reverse complement strand
GAAATGATGAATTTAATTTGACTTTAGTACTACCAAATAATTTGACTATCCACAGATTATCGCAATTATTGCAGTAGCAGTCTATTTCTTATGGAATAATGTATTAAACAATGATACAACCAAAGAAAGTGATGATGAAGATACTGAAGAAGTTGAAGCTGAATCAACAGATGATGGTTTTATAAATACATATGATTATACTGTAGAAGTAGGAGAATATGTTGATATTGATATGGATGCTTCTGGTGGATATACAATTAAATCCAATAATTCTAATGTGGTATCAGTCGTGAATGAACAACTCTATGGTGTTGGAGTAGGGAAAACAACAGTCACTATAACATATCAATCACAAGAATATACACTTAATGTAACTGTTATTAAAAGTAGAGTAAGTGCAACACAAACAATTAGCATCAAAAGCTGTGAAGCTTCTTCAACCTTGGCAGATCAAGGACAATATAGTTATGATGTGAATCATTTGTTTGATGAAGATAATTCGACTTGCTGGTGTGAAGGAGCAGATGGTTATGGTATTGGTGAAACAATTACCGTTACTTTTGATGAAACGACTGAATTGATTAATTTTGTTATACAAAATGGTTATCAAAGTTCTACTACAAATTATGAAACAAATGGACGTGCCAAAGTATTGGAATTTACTTTTGATGATGGTAGTGAAACAATCACAATAGATGATTCTGGTGTTAACAGTGCCGATGAATATACTTTTAGTGAATCACATATTACGAATAATGTTGTGATAACGATTAAAGATGTCTATGAGGGAACAAAATATACAGATACTTGTATAACAGAGATAGAATTTAATGCCGACTAATCAATATAAAAGTACGTCAATATCCATCATAGATATGTAAATAGATTGAAACATTTAATTTTAAAAAATAAAAAAAGGAGAAAAAGATTATGGGAATGTTAGATGATTTAAAAAAGAAAGTTGTAGATACGAGTGATAAGGCAGTGAATAAGACAAAAGATTGGTCTGATACTTCAAAGCTTAACTCAACAATTAATGCAGAACAAAAAATGATTGATAATAACTATTATCATATTGGTAAATTATATTCAACGATGCATGTTAATGATTACGAAAGTGATTTTGCTGGAATGATGCAGGAAATTCAGGCATCACAGGCTATTATTAGAGATTGTAAGGAACAGATTAAACAAATCAAGGGTGTTGTTATATGTGAAAACTGTAATACTGAAAATCCATTAGGAGCAACTTATTGTTCTAAATGTGGTAAAGAATTGCCTAAATCAGATTTTGATGGTGAGAATATGATTAAATGTAGTAACCCTGCATGTGGTAAATACAACCCTAAAGGTATGCGTTTTTGTACTGGTTGTGGACAACCACTAGTAGAAGTAGAAAAGAAAATTGAATATCCAACGAAAAAGTATGTTCTAATTGTGGTTTTGAAAATAGTTTGGAAAATGGTTTTTGTGAGGAATGTGGAACGAAGTTATAAAACGCATATGAATCAGGTTGTATAGCTCAATAATTGTGCAGATTAATAAAATATATGATTTTGATTGGAGGGAGAATGATGGCGAAATATTGTAAGAAATGTGGAACACAATTAGATGATGATACTGGTCTTTGCCCAAAATGTGATGCAAAAAAAATCAAACGTCTGAATAAGCAACAAAAGAAAAAGAGTAAGTAAAATAAGAAAAACAAAAAGAAAAATAAAAAGAAAAAATCTGGTAAGTGGTTATTCTTAAAAGTATTTCTTATTGTTTTGGCTATTGTTTTGGTATTATCAGGTATTGTTTTTTCATTGGCTTATTTTGATGTAGTTGATATTCCTGTTATTTCAGATATTGTCAACAAGGAAGATAGTGATGATGATGACGATGCTTCGCTTGAAGATTTAGAGGATATTAATTTAGCCGAAGAAGTATTAAATTCTAGTGAAGTGTTAGAAACGATTGATGTTGCTGATTCTACACAAACAACAACTGAAAAAGATACAGTTGAATTATTTAGCGAACGAGGATTTGATGCATCACATGTGACGTCATCTTATACTATAGATGGTACATATTACAGTGAAGAGGTTATAGATGAAACGTCTACAACTTATCATCCAATATATAGTCTTATGTATGTTAGTGACGATGGTTATTATTGGTATATTTATTGTATTGATGGTGAATTCTTTGCTTATCCAACGACATATGTCCTCAATAATATGGATCAATCATATATATATGTATCAGAAAGTGAGTATATTATAACTTATGATTCTTATACAAATACTTATAACCGTCTTATACCTAATGATTGTACAATTAAAACTGTTGATGAAATCACTGCTGATACACTTGATGAATTAGCATCTAAGGAGTTGAGCGTATCATGAAAAAAATAATATGTACTTTTGTTTCCATACTTATTATTCTTACAAATATCTTAGTTGTAGTACCTGTTAGTGCAGCTAGTAGTAGTGATATGCCTGTTGTTGTATCTTTAGGTGATTCATTTTCTTCAGGTGAAAGTATTGAACCCTATTATGGTCAAGATAGTGCTGATAAATATTATTGTGAGGATTGGATAGCGCATCGATCAACACAGGCATGGGCTGGGCTTATTGAGTATAAAGGTGTTAAACTTAATACAGTTAAAGCTACAAGCAATAGTGATTTGAGTGATAAATTGTATCGTACCTCTGGTTCTGATGATGGTACATGGTATTTTGCAGCGGTTAGTGGTGCAGTAACTGATAATGTACTTTCACAAAGTAATGGAGGAGTAATGCAAACGAAAAATGTATCAACGGATGTATCAACGAATGCTCTTGAATATATATATGAAACATATACATATTCTCTAGATTATCAAATTGATACCATTACTTCATTACCTGATAATGTAACAGTCGATTATGTTACAATGACAATAGGTGGTAACGATGTAGGTTTTACGGATGTTATTACACAATCTGTAAAGCAAGGGCTCCCTTTAGTTAATCCAAATAGTGTCAGGGATATGCTTTATGATACGATCAGTCAATTTTGGGAAACAGATGATGATAAAACTACACCTGTTGCTGAGAAGTTAGAAAAGGTTTATAAAGAAATCTTGCAGGAAGCTCCTGAAGCGACTTTAGTCATAGCGGGATATCCAAGATTGATTTATCTGGATTCTGAAAATCAGACAACAAATAATATATGGTGTAGTTATGAAGAAGGTTATTTTATTAATCGTGCTGTCGCGATTTTTGATAATTATATTGAACAGGTTGTTGATAGTCTTGGTACCGATCGAGCTATTTATGTTGATGTTAAGGATGCTTTTAGTGGCCATGAAGCAGGTTCGGATGATGCATATATAAATGGTATAATGGTTATTTCAAATACGGATGAGAATGTTGATAAAAGTAGTATTCAAGATAAATTAATTAGTAATGGATCCGTGCATCCCAATGCCAAAGGAGCACAAGCTTATGCAAGTGCTGTTCAAGAAGCACTAAACAAGATTGATAGTGGATTTGGTGATATAACCTATAATACAACTTCTACGTTGAATGTTTATGATACTGATTCAAATTTATACGATAATTATATTATAGACATTACGGGTGAAAAATTTGGTTATCTTTTTGGATTCATTAATCTTGATATGTTAAACGAAGATTATTCGGATACCATTACGGTATCAAGTTCCGAAGCCGTCTCCTTAGAACTGCCTAAAGGCAATTATACAATTACGATCACTGATAATAATGACGTCTCGAATAGCTTTACCAAAGAAGTAGAAATACGTAGTAGTAAAAATACAGAAATTAATATTTATACAGATTTTGAAGCTACAGATGAAACTGCTAATACGACTAATATTCTTGCAGATGCTGTTGAATATAATGGTCACTATTATCAATATTATGCTATTTCTTCTATTACGACATGGGAAGAAGCACAATTGTATTGCGAATCATTAGGTGGTTATCTTGTGACAATAACGTCTAAGGACGAACAGGAGTTTGTCTTTGATTAGGTTGAACCTTTGGCAGATGATGAATATGTTTTTATTGGTATTCAAAATGCTAATGACCCGACCAATTGGGAAACATGGGATAATGGAGAATCTGTCACATATACCAATTAGGGTAGTGGCGAACCTGATAATTATAATGGCACACAATGTTATGGTGCTATGAGTACAGTAGATATAAGTGGTGATTCTTTTGATATATCCGCTGGACAATGGGATGATGTCTATGATGGTGATGATTATGTTTATGGTCATTTTATTTGCGAATGGGATGATGAAAGCATCGATAGTTCAGAAACGATCCAAACGGCATCTTCAGGGGAAAAAGACATTGTTTTGGTTCTTGATACTTCAGGTAGTATGTCAGGAACAGCGATGGATGAAACCAAAAATGCATCCATTGAATTTATTGAAACAATATTAGAAGAAGATGCTAGTATAGGTATTGTAACTTATAGTGAATATGCAAGTAAAGAATCAGACTTTTCTATGAATGAGACAACACTAGAAACCATTGTCGATAATATGTATGCTACGGGTGGAACAAATATGGAAGAAGGTTTGTCTACTGCCTATACGAAGCTAAATGATAGTAATGCTAAAAAGAAAATCATTGTCTTAATGAGTGATGGTTTACCTAATCAAGGTAAAGTAGGTAATGAATTGATTGAATATGCTGATAGCATAAAAGATGATGATATTACAATCTATACTTTAGGCTTTTTTAGTAGTGTTGGTAGTGATAAGGCATCATGTCAAAGCTTAATGGAAAGTATTGCTAGTGATGGTTGTCATTATGAAGTAGCTAGTGAAGAAGATTTAACTTATTTCTTTGAGGATATTGCTGATCAAATTAATGGTCAAAAGTATATTTATGCAAGAGTTGCTTGTCCTGTAGATGTGACAATTGCTTATAATGGTGAAATATTATCATCTAATGATGACATACTTAATACATGAACAAGTTTTGGTACGATTACATTTGAAGAAACAGAAGATGATTCAGATGATCAAATTAAAGTTATTCGTTTAAAAGAAGGCGTTGATTATGATATCACGATTACTAAAACGACATCTATTGATACAGTTGCTAAGGTATCGAATTCTACAGTCTTAAATGTTGATACTGATGGTGATGGTACATATGATATTCGCTATCGTGCTACAGCTAATGGTATAGGTGAAGAAGTTCCAATTATTAATTGGGTACGTGTCATTATTATTGGCGTGATTGCTGTCATTGTTATTGCTGCAACATCGGTATTGATTGTGAGAAAAAGAAGAAAAGCGAGAGCGTAAAAATATTTTTCTAAATAAAGATGTTTATGATGAATAAAGAGAGGGAGAAAAGAAAATGACAAAATATTGTGGATATTGTGGTGCACCAAATGAAGATGATGCAAGATTTTGTGGTAACTGTAGTAAACCTTTAGAAAGTAGAGTGGGAGAATATACACCTGATAAGAAAGATAGTATATTTGATACAATTAAGAATAATTTACATGTGATTATTCCTGTTGGAGCAGTTGTAGCAGTTGTCCTTGTGGTTGTCCTTGTTGTAAGAGCACTATTCTTTTCATGCGGATATGATTCTATTATTAAAAAGACAATGAAGTCTATGAATAATTATGATGTATCAACATTGGTATCAATTTCTAGTAGTTATACAAGTATTCTTACTTCTTATGATTTACAGGAATATTATGATGATTTGATTGTGGATTATTTAGAGAATTTTGATGATAGTGTTGGTTATGGTTATACTATTAAATACGAATTTGTATCAGAATATACTATGTCATCATCACAGCTGGCAGCAATGTATGATAGTGAATATTATAGTGCTATCCTATCTTCCATTGATTCTATGGCTGTTGCAACCGTACGAGCAACGGCTACAAATGGTGGAATATCTGATTATCAAACAGTTCAGATATATATGACAAAAGAAAGTGGTAAATGGAAACTATTCATGTTGTATTATTCTTAGAAGGATTAAAAGAAGCATGTGAATTTGTGAGTAAGTAATAAAGAAATGACGAAGGTTTCCTTCTCATTTCTTTTTATATGCCTATTTGACAAAATAATCGATTATGTTAATATATTGCTTAGAAGGTGGTTCTATTGAAGCGTATACGTGAAAAAAAGTTGTTAAGAGATATATTTAAGTTTGAAATATTTTATAAGATACTTGTTCTTTTTATATGTGGACCAATAATAAGAAAAATATTGAATCTTTATTTAGATAAAGTATCTTATGGTATTGCTTTTAATATGGAAACTTTTAGTAGTTTTTTTTCTTTATCAGGTATATTGATATTTTTGTTGATAGTTACACTTATAACATTAATCATCTATTATGAAACCTATGTCTTTATCCAGATTATCGCTATCTATAACCAAAAAAGAGACTATTCTTTACGCGAAATTATGCTTAAAAGTCTATATGACTTAAGACATATGCATAAACCAACATTTCTATTATCTTGCATTTATTATTCAGGCTTCATACCTTTGGTTCATATCGGGTATTTAAATAGTTATATTCTAAAATGGAGTATTCCTAGTTTTATTTTTAAAACATTACGTCAAACCATTTCTGGTCAATTATTAATACTATTGGTATATGCCTCTTATTATTTGATATTTATCATGATGATATTTGTTCCTATTTATATGATATTGAAACAACAAAACATCATGCAAGCCACTTCATCTTCTAAAAAACTTTTAAAATCATTAGACTTCCATCATATATTTAAATTATTTATTATTATTGTACTATGGATTATTATTGAAACTCTTGTAAACAGTGTTTTGCCTTATTCTACAATTAATAATAAAGACTTCAATTTCTATTTTATTAAATATATTATTAACTCTACTTCTTTTAGAAATGCTTTTATTCAATATATATGTATGTTTATAGTGTCATTGCTTGCTAAAATGATCTTTATAAGTCAATTAGTAAAAGTCGTATTAAAACAGGAAAATCATATATATTATATTGATCAGCAAGCCATTAATATTCAATGGTTAAGTACAACAATTATTAAAGTTCGCCATATTATTTGGGACAATGTGATACAAATTACTGATATGATTCATCATTCTAAAATATATCAAACGTATAAGAAAATGATATTTTTTATTGTGATATGTTTGCTAATTATAGGTCTATCTTTATATATGAATGGAGATATGCTTATCCATATTCCTCAAGTGATGGGACATCGTGGATGTGAGGAAACAGTTGAAAATACTTATGAGGCTATAGCTATAGCTGATAGTTATGGTGCTGATTATGCGGAAATTGATATCCAATTAACAAGTGATAATGTACCCGTTGTTTTTCATGATTCTTCCATGTCGCGTTTATCTAATGAAAATGTCAATATCAGTGACATTACTGCTGAAGAATTTGAAAGTATTGAATTATCCCAAAATGGATACAGTGGCTATGGTGCGACATTAGCTCATTTAATTGAACAAATACAGGAAAATGATTTAGATATATCTTTACTCATTGAATTAAAACCAACAACCGATAATTATGAAGAAATAGCTGAAGCAGTCATTGAAGTTGTTGAAGAACATTATTTTGCATCAAAATGTATTTATATGTCACAAAATTATCAATGTGTACGATATCTGAATCAGCAAAGATCACAGTATTGGGTAGGCTATTGTATTTATAGTAGTGTGGGTGAAATTAGTGATGAAATATTTGAAATGGATATTGATTTTTTAGCTATGGAGGAAAGTATCGTTGATACGACAACGATTCAAAAAGCTGTTGCTCAAATGCTACCTGTTTATGTTTGGACTGTGGATGATAGTAAGAGCATGAAACAATATTTGAATATGGGCGTTACTGGCATTATAAGTGATAATCCAAATGAAGCAAGAAGTGTTGTTGATAATTATTTGGCTAGCGATCATCATACTTATTATTATGAAGACGATGAATATCGTATATTAGGAACTCTAGGATCTGTCTAGAGTTCCAATTGAATATGATATATCGTTCCCCATAAATAAATTTGATAGAAATAGGCCATAAGTTGAGGTCCCATCATCAATTGTCCAAACCATGGTACATTAAAGCTTTGACCGTGACTATGAATAAGTAATAAGAGTTTTTCTTTATCAAAGAGTTGTAATAGCATATTAGAAGAGTCATTGATAGATTCTTCTAATTTTTTTTCGATTAATTGTAAGTATAGAGGTGAATGGGTTTTGGGATAGGGGTTTTTCTTGCGATGAATGATACTTTGTGGTAAGACGTCTTTGAATGCTTCACGTAATATACCTTTTTCTTCGTTATTGTAAAACATATAATCATAAGGCATGTTATAGAGATATTGAAGTAATTGTGTATTAGCAAAGGGAACACGAACTTCAATAGAAGAACGCATGGTTTGACTATCTGTTCTTGTCAGCAATGTTTGCATAAACCATTGAGTATTTAAATAGATGAGTTGTTTCTTTTTATCGGTTGTATTGATTTCACTTAATGATTGCTGATAAGCATTGATAATATATGATTTGATGTCCCATGCTTTGATTTTTTCGTGAAACAAATCTATTTTTTGATCTATCTCTCTCATCCATGGAAAATAGGGCTGATTATAGAGTTCTTCTTTATAAAACCATGGATAACCACCAAATATTTCATCCGCACATTCACCTGATAAACAGACTTTATGAGTTTTTGATATTTCTTTAGAAAATAATAAAAAGCTTGAATCAATATCTGCCATACCTGGCATATCTCTAGCAATCAATGATTCTTTTAAGCTATTGATAAGATCTTTTTGCTTAAGTATAACTTGATGATGCATCGTTGGATACATTTCTAACATATCTTTGATAAATGTATCATCTTGAGTTGTTTGATAATCATAAGCTTGAAAATATTTGTTTTGATCTTCATAGGTAATACTATAAGTTGATAAAGGCTGTATATATTAATAAGCTATAGCACTTAAAATACTTGAATCCAATCCTCCTGATAACATAGATGTAATGCTGACATCACTTAATAATTGATGTTGAATACTTGTCGTTACATATTTTCTTACTTTATAGATTGTTTCTTCTATAGTATCTGTATGATTTTTATCTTTTAATTTAAAATAATGATGTGTATATACATGATCTTGATAATACATATAATAGCCTGGCCTTAGTGCTTATATATTTTTATATAGTGTATGTCCAGGTGTAAGCGATGGTCCCAATCCTAGTAACTCTTTTATTCCTCTTTTATCAACAATGGCTTTACCAATAAAACATAAAATACTTTTGACTTCACTTGCTACAATAAGTGTTTCATCATTATCAACATAATAAAATAAAGGCTTCACTCCTAATTGATCTCTAGCAACAAATAATTTTTCTCCATCATCAATGACAAATGCAAAAATACCTTCAAATAAATTCAAACATTTTTCTTTATAGGCAATATAAGCTACTAATATTACTTCTGTATCACTCATTGTATAAAATCGATAACCCTCTGATATGAGTTGATTTTTTATATCAATCATATTATATATTTCTCCATTATATGTTATATGATATTCTTTATCATGATACATATAGCTCATGGGCTGTTGACCACTATTTAAATCAATAATTGATAAACGCCTATGAGCCATCATACAATGCTTGGATATCCATTCAACACATTCATCAGGTCCTCTATTTTTAATCAATTGATTCATTTCTATAAGCTTATCATAATAATTTCTAATATCTTTATGATAATGACAGATAGTTACAATACCACACATATTCATCACCCTATGTATTATATGTTTTTAAATTTAAAAGTTTCAAAAAAGTCCCATAAAAGTCCCGGAAATTTTCCAATATGAATTGATTATTATTATTTTTTATTGAAATAATCAGTCTTATTTTTGTATACAAAGATGAAACAAAAATGAAATAAACTTGGGATTTGTCAATAAGATAAACATGATAAGATGATATCAGGTGATGAATATATGCTTCAATGTCCAAGATGTCAAAATAGTGATGCCAAACAATTGTATATGTTGAATGGTCAATATTATTGTCGTAAATGTATTCCCTTTAAACGTGTTTACGTCAATGAAAGACGAAAAACGAGTAGTGCTCTATATAATGTTAACATATGACTTAGACTTTTCTCTTTCGTTAAAACAAAAATCCATTTCTCGACAATTACTGACCAACTATAAAGAACAGAAAAATTCACTTGTTTTAGCTGTTTGTGGTTCTGGCAAAACCGAAATTGTGTATGAAGTTATTTGTTATGCTTTGACGCAGGGTCATCGTGTATGTTTCTGTGTACCGAGAAAAGAACTGGTGAAAGAACTCTATGAAAGAATTACTGAAGCTTTTAAAGGAATAACGATAGGTGTTCTTTATGGAGGTCGTCAGGAAAATAGCGATGCTCAATTTATCGTTTGTACGATGCATCAGCTTTATCGCTTTGAAAATCATATTGGTTTTCAATTGATGATTGCTGATGAAGTTGATGCATTTCCATTTTATGAGAATGAAGGTTTACAGCAAATTTTTAATGGTGTATGTGTAGGAAATTATATTAAACTGAGTGCAACGTTTGATGAAAAGAATGTGACAAATGAGGAGTTGCTCATTATGAATCGCCGCTATCATAATGTGGATTTACCAGTTCCTCGATGTCTTATCATTCCTTCTCAGCTGCAAAAACCCATAGCTTTACAATTAATCAAACGTATGCATAAAAAATGTATTATTTTTGTTCCCCGTATCAATGATGTTGATGATTTAACCCGTTATTTAATGCGTCATCATATTTGTGCGAAAGGTGTTTCATCCACTCATGAAAATAATCAGCAAGCCATTCTGCAGCTTAAGCAAAACAAGTTGGATGTTGTTGTTTCAACAACCATTCTAGAACGTGGTGTGACAATTGAAGATGTTCAGGTTATCGTCCTCAATGGAGAACATAATCTATTTGATAGCCGAACTCTTATTCAAATTGCTGGTCGTGTTGGTAGAAAGCCGGATCATCCAACTGGTCACATTTATATTTTGACAGCAGTGAAGACAGAAGGTATTGATTCATGTATAAAAAGAATAAAGGCACTCAATATGATGAATTTTTTAAAACCCTGTTATTCCAGTATAAGGGGCTTTATGATATTGCTTTAAAAGATAGTTTTCTATGTTTATATAGCAATGAACTTTCGCGTCTTTTTAAAGATAGTGTTGTTGTTGTCTCACCCTCTGCACAACAAGCTAATCAATTAAGAGGATTTGCACCAGTAGCAACCATAGCTTCAAGCTTTTCAAATTGCGTTTTTACTGGTTTATATAAAAAAGTTGACTATAAACAAAGTGATTATACATATGAACAACGAAAAGATGTCATTCATAAGATAGAAATTAAACATGGAGAGTTTCTAACAAATAAAAATGTATTGATTCTTGATGATGTATTAACATCATCATCCACAGCGTATGCTTGCCTCAAGCTTGTAGAGGCATACAAGCCTCAATCCATTAAATTATTAATTTTGGCAACGAATCAAACAAAAGAGCAAATTCAAGAAGCAATAGCGGATCAGATTATCTGATTCGCTTTGTGTTTTTATACTATGTCGGCTTGTTATGACAAATTATAACACAACAAGTGATTATAATATAAATGTTCATTAAAGGAGGTATTGATTTAAACATTTAAACACATTCAAATAAATCATCAATAGGAAAGGAGAATAGAGATGCAAGGTAAAGTGAAATGGTTTAATGCTGAAAAAGGTTTTGGTTTCATTGATCGTGGCGAAGGCAAAGATGTATTTGTACACTATAGTCAAATTGTTCAAGATGGATATAAATCTTTAAATGAATGCGAATTGGTAGAATTTGAACTCTATCAAAGTGAACGAGGATTACAGGCTAGACACGTCGTAAAAGTGTAGAGTAAAGTGGGATGAACAATAGTTCATCCCTTACTTTTTATATGAGCAATTCATGTTGTAATTGAGCAACTGTTTCTTAAGCTAGGTTGGAACATTTTACAACAAAATCTAATGATGCACCATTTTTAGCATGTTTTTAGCAATATTAACAGAAGTTTCATAAGTTGCCTCAGCTTTTGCTATTTTATTACTCTCTTTAACAAAATTATCCATTATTTCACACATAGTTTTTATTCCCTCCTTGGTGCGTTTGTATTTATAAACACAATCTTTTAAAATATCAAAATACATTTCATCTGGATCAGTGCATAACAAGTCATGTACTAATTTAGCTGCTTCGCTATTTTTGTTGTGATATGCACTTGCATTAACATATACAATCTTTCTGTCTTCAAGTTTAACCGGAGTTATAATCTGTCCGTTTTTATCTACTTTCATACATTCTTTAGCAAAACAATGAAAAGTATACGTAGCTTGTTTGTCTTTGAACATATCAAAATCTACGATAAATACGACAATCACATGAGGCAGTTCCGTCCATTTATCGCCATGGTTAGAAAAATACATACTTATAGCATTCACATAGTATTGTGCACGTTTTTCAGCTGCTCCGTCTTTATAAAATTGTAGTTCAAGATTATAGTACAGGTTATGATCTTGCTTGGCTAAGAAATCTAATCGAATATCTCTGCCTTGAAGATTTTTGATTGAAAACTCTGTTTTTAAATCATTTAAGTGAATGGAATTATCTTCTAAAATAATACGTAAGATAAGTTGTATAGCATCTTTATTCATGGCTACCATCGCAAAAGTATCATCTATCAAACGAAAAGCTTGAATAATTTTTAACTTTTCATCCATCATCTTATCATTTCCTTTCGTTGTTTTTGGTCATGTCTATATGCAATGTCTCAAAGATGTCTGATAAGATGTCATCTAAATTATAGCAAATTTTTTACAGAATTGTTATATAAAATATGATTTTTTATTTTGTTTTCGTAGCATTAATAGTAAAATATAAATAAGGGAGTGGAAAAAGATGAGTAAAATGAATGGAACTTATGATATTTATATTCAAGGATATGATTATGGTTGTGGTGTTAATAAAGTATTGGTTACTTTAGAAAAAACAATCAATCATATGAATAAAGACTATTTGAAAGTAACGGAAACGAAGCAAGTACAGGATTTGACAAATCCTCAATTTCCTGTTGAAATTGTGAAAAGTGAAAGACATATTGTTGATGCTTATTTATGTAATGATATAGGGGAACATATAAGTGAGTCTTCGCAATATGTCATGATAGAATTATTATGTTCGCCAATAGAAGGTAATCCTTTATTATTTAATATGCTTACACAATATAATACGTATAGTAAGCCTTATTTATTAGATATTGATTATAATGGAGAATGGAGTATTGAGAAACAATATCAAAATAAATATACATGTGCCAATGCTTTTACATTAGAGAGTGGAATCTATGAGGGTGTGAATTATCAATATTTATACTATCAGCCTGATTATGATTCAAAGTCATTGGTTGTTTGGTTACATGGTATGGGTGAAGGAGGGACTGTCGATACGGATCCTTATATTAGTGTATTAGCTAATAAAGTAACAGCATTAATTGGTGAAGAATTTCAACGTATGTTTAATGGTGTTCATGTTTTGGTGCCACAATGTCCAACATATTGGATGGATGAAGATGGAAAAGCTAGCAATTTCCATAATATTTTGATAGATGCTTCAAGATATTCCTACTATACTCAATCATTACATGCTTTGATTGAAGATTATAAAAATAAATATCATATTGAGCATGTTATGATATATGGATGCTCTAATGGTGGTTATATGACATTGCTTATGGGAATGGATTATCCTGAAGAATATCAGGCTATTGTTCCGATTTGTGAAGCGATGCCTGATGAATGTATTAGTGAAGATGATTTATTCCATATTAAAGATTTACCAATGTATTTTGTTTATTCAAAAGATGATAATGTTGTTGATCCTACGTCACATGAAATCCCAACCATTAAACGTTTAAAAAATATTGGAGCAACTGATCTTCATGTTTCTGTCAGTGAAAATGTTGTGGATACAACGGGTCAATATTTTGATGAAAAGCATCAACCATTACAATATATGGGTCATTGGTCTTGGATTTATTTTGATAATAATGCTTGTTTAGGCGAAGATAATATGAAAGTATGGGAATTTATGGCTAGCAGAATGTTAACCCGAATTGCAAGCAGAAAGTGGAATTAAGATGAAAAAAATTTAATTTTTA
>JAJQDJ010000201.1 GCA_021202205.1 Erysipelotrichaceae bacterium | reverse complement strand
ATATAAAAAGGCATGAGCCCAAGAGATACGAATCCCTTAAGTTCATGCCATTGCCTGCCTTATCAGTCACTGTATAAGTGACTTCATAAGTTCCAGTTTTGGAAGTATCAACATCATCAGAATCAACAGTAATTGTTGGATTATCATCATGATTATCTTTAGCAGATACACCTGATAAATAATCAACAGTTGCATTAACATAGACGGTTAAATCTTTAACACCTGATAAAGTAGGAGCTTCTGTGTCTTTGAAGACATTGAGATTAGCGCTAGCCTCAGTTTTATTACCAGAAGTATCTTCAGCAATCACAATTATTTCTTGATCGCCTTCTATAGTAAAATCATAGTCTTCTTTAAAATATTTTTCAATTTCTGTATCATCTGCCACAATATCAATAAAATCATCAACAGTGACTTCATCGCCGTAATCAATATTAACATCCTTAAGTGTTAATGTAGGTGCCTTCGTATCAACAACTTCAATATCTAAAGTATAATCTTTATCATCAATCGTATATTTAAACGTATAAGTCCCTAGTTCTGCCATATTAACATCTGTAGTATCAATCGTTATATCTTCTTGCGTACAATTTTTGAGTTCATCAATAAAAGCATATGCATGTAATTCTTCATTGATTTGAATTGTTGGTGAAGAAACAAATATTATTTTAGTAGAAAACTTTGAATATAAAGCACTTCCACCTACAATACATATAACTAATATTAAGATTGCTATTAATATCGTATAGATTTTTCTTTTATTTAATCTTTTCATCTTTTTTCTCCCTTATAATGCATGCATAAAACTAATTCCCAATAACATGCAACTACACCTCATAGCTATTATACTCTTTTTTATGAAAA
Source organism: Erysipelotrichaceae bacterium (assembly GCA_021202205.1). Lineage (GTDB taxonomy): Bacteria > Bacillota_I > Bacilli_A > Erysipelotrichales > Coprobacillaceae > JAJQDJ01. Next base: position 13,482 of record JAJQDJ010000201.1, on the reverse strand, counting down.
TTATGTGAAAAAATACATAGTTTTGTCAAATTTGATTCTTTATTTATGCTTATTTAATCAAAAAAAGAAAGACAAGATTGTCTTTCTTAGTTATTCTTCGCTATCAGCAGAAGCATCCTCAATAACGGTACCACCATTAATCTTATCTAATACCCCTTGTGCCATTGCTTGAGCTAAAGCTTTTAATTTATCATTATCACCTATATAATCATAATCTGATTGAATATATCCCATTTCTATAAGAATAGAAGGTACAGTATTATTATAAATAACAGCTAAATCTGTACCATCAATGGTTCCTCTATTATCGGCATAATTAAGCGTATCCATTTGTGCTAAAATGCACTGTGCTAAACTTTCACTCTCGCTACTGCCATCAACATATATTTCATATCCAGAAATAGAATTTTCCCCATCATAATCATTAACATGTAAAGATATAAAATAATCGGTATCATATTCTGCACTCATAGCGGCTCTGGCTACTAAATCATCATTTTTCCCTTCAGCCAAAGCTGTATCTGTCGTACGCGTCATAACGACATAAACATTATTATTTCTTAAATATGACGCCATTGCCTGAGCGGCTATTAAATTAATTTCTGACTCGTAAAGATCAAGACTTTCAACATTGGCACCTACATCATCCCCACCATGTCCAGGATCGATAACAACAGTTGCGATAGCATCCTCCTGTGCACTGCTATTAGATCCTATTATCTCAATAATCTCCGTTCCATTTAATATAAATTTTAATAATATTCCTCCACCTTTTATAACATTTATCACTAAAGCAACTGCAAGCGCTAAAGCTATAATGACTCTACCCACTTTCAATTTTCGCCTTTTTTTTCTTGCCATTACTATCACCCAAATGAAATAATAACATGTTTTAGAAAAATATAAAAGCCTAAAGTTATTCTCTAGGCACCATTTTTTACATGTATTCTTGTAATAGCCTTCTTCAAAGCAATTTCAGCTCTTAATATATCAATATCACCTTTAATTGATAAACGCTTTTCAGCACGTTGCTTAGCTTCTTCAGCTCTACGTAAATTAATCTCTTCTGGTGATTCAATTGCGTTCGCAATGATTGTTGTTTCATCTTCACCGACATAAACAAATCCACCTGCTATCGCAAAATGATATCTTTCACCATCTTTAACATAATTCAATTCTGAAATGTCAATAGCACTTGCTAAAGGAAGGTGATTAGCAAGAATTCCAATTTGTCCAGATGTTGTTCTAATGTTAAGCAATTCAATTTCTGTTTGTTGATAGATACCTTTTTGTGTGACTATCTTAAGTTTAAACTTCTTCATTTTCTAAAATTTTTGCCTTTTCAACTGCTTCTTCAATAGATCCAACATTATGGAAAGCTTGTTCTGGTAAATGATCCCATTTACCTTCAAGGATTTCTTTAAATCCTTTGATTGTATCTTCTACCTTAACATATTTACCTTCAAGACCAGTAAATTGGCTTGCAACAGCAAATGGTTGAGATAAATAATTACGGACACGTCTTGCACGAGCAACAGTAACTTTATCTTCTTCACTTAATTCGTCCATACCTAGGATTGCAATGATATCCTGTAATTCCTGGAATCTTTGTAAGATTTGTTGAACACCATGAGCAACTTCGTAATGTTCTTGTCCAACTACCAATGGATCAAGTGCTCTTGATGAAGAACTCAATGGATCAACAGCTGGATAAATACCTAAAGCAGCAATAGAACGATCCAACACGACTTTAGCATCCAAATGGGCAAATGTTGTAGCAGGAGCAGGGTCAGTTAAGTCATCAGCAGGTACATATACGGCTTGTACTGATGTAATAGAACCTTTCTTAGTAGAAGTAATTCTTTCCTGTAATTGTCCCATTTCAGTCGCTAAAGTTGGCTGATATCCAGCTTGTGATGGTGAACGGCCTAGCAAAGCAGATACTTCTGAACCAGCTTGTGTAAAACGGAAGATATTATCAATAAATAATAAGACATCCTGATTTTGTTCATCTCTAAAATATTCAGCCATAGTTAAACCTGTTAATCCAACTCTTAAACGAGATCCTGGTGGTTCATTCATTTGTCCAAAGACAAGTGTTGTTTTGCTTAAAACACCACTTTCTTTCATTTCATAATACAAATCATTACCTTCTCTAGAACGTTCTCCAACGCCTGCAAATATTGAAATACCACCATGTTGTGTTGCAATGTTATTAATTAATTCCTGAATTAAAACGGTCTTACCAACTCCAGCACCACCGAATAATCCGATTTTACCACCCTTTACATATGGACAAATCAAATCGATAACTTTAATTCCTGTTTCAAGAATTTCTGTTTCAGTTCTTTGTTCAGAATATGTTGGAGCACTTCTATGAATAGGCATTCTTTTCATAGATTCATCCATTGGTTCAAAACCATCAATTGGTTCACCTAGGACATTAAACATTCTACCCAAAGTTTCATTACCAACTGGTACTTCAATTGGATTTCCTGTATCAAGTGCATCTAACCCTCTTGTTAAACCATCTGTAGGTGCCATAGCGACACATCTAACAACATCATCACCAACATGTTGTGCTACTTCAACAACCAATTTTGTACCTTGGTTATCAATCTCAATTGCATTATTCAAAGCTGGCAAATGTTCTGCATCAAAGGCAATATCTACAACTGGTCCGATTGCACGAACAATTTTTCCTATATTCGCCATAATACACCTCCTAAACTATACACTAGCTCCAGCCACAATTTCATTAATTTCATTCGTGATTTGAGCTTGTCTTGCTTGATTATATTCTAATAATAAATCATCAATAATATTTTCTGCATTATCAGTTGCATTTTCCATAGAAATTCTTCTAGCTGCATTTTCACTTGTTACTGATTCTACTAAGTATCCATAAAAAACAGATTGTAAGTACATAGGAATCAAATGATCCAATACTTCTGCTGGACTTGGTTCAAAGATAGTATATTTATTTGTGACTTCAATATCTTTGAATTCATTAATATCTACAGGAAGTAATGTTTGCATATGTGGTGTAAATGTCATATTGTTGACAAACTCTGTATAAAGAATTTTTATTTTTGAGATTTCTTTAGTTTTATACATAGTTGTGAGTTCACCAACTAAGGTTGTAATATCTTTAAAATCCAATGTTGAATTTAATGAAAGATATGTATCATTATAAGCAACACCCATATGACTTAAATGCGCAGCACCCTTGCTACCAATCATATATATCAAATCATCACTTGTAATAGTACTATCCATTAATTTATTCACATTAGCATTATAACCACCACATAAACCTAAACTAGATGAAATAATAATATAAGCAACCTTACCTTCATCATGCTCTTTTAAATAAGCATTATCTATACCCTTATTACTAGCCAGTATTTGAGCAACAGTGCTTGTAACCATCGTATAGTAAGGTTTTAATTCATCTAATTGATTTCTGGTTTTTCTAAGTTTTGAAGTTGCAACCAATTGCATAGCTTTTGTCATTTTCTTAGTTGATTCAACAGACTTAATACGTCTTTTGATCGCTTGCATCTGTGTTGCCATAACTAATCATCCTTATTCACTTTTAAGAATTTTTCAACAAAAGCTTTATCAATTTCTTTTAATCTATTAATTAAATCATCACTTAATACTTTCTTTTCATTAATTTCTTCTAATACTTCAGGATGATTTAATTCAACTTCATCATATAATTCCTTTACAAAAGCTGATACTTTATTAACAGGTATTGTCTTTGTATAACCATATTTTAAGGCAAATAATGAAATAACTTGCTCACCTACAGATCTTGGTGAATATTGTGCTTGTTTCAAAATTTCTCTTACCTTTTCACCATGATCCAAAGTTGCTTTTGTAGCTGCATCCAAATCACTACCAAATTGAGCAAATGATTGCATTTCAGCATATTGGGCCAATTCTAACTTTAATGAGCTAGAAACTTGTTTCATTGCTTTAATCTGAGCTGAAGAACCAACACGTGAAACTGATAAACCAGTATCAATAGCTGGTCTAAAACCAGAGTTAAATAAATCTAATTGCAAGAAAATTTGTCCATCTGTAATAGAAATAATATTTGTAGGAATATAAGCTGAAATATCACCAGCCTGTGTTTCTACAATAGGAAGTGCTGTAATAGACCCACCACCATTTTCGTCATTCAAACGGCATGCTCTTTCTAATAATCTTGAGTGCAAATAGAAAACATCACCTGGATAAGCCTCTCTTCCTGGTGGTCTCTTTAATAGTAAAGACACAGTACGATAAGCAACCGCATGTTTTGATAAATCATCATAAACAATCAAAACGTCCTTACCTTGTTCCAACCATTCCTCACCCATTGCACAACCAGCATATGGGGCAATATATTGAATTGGTGCTAATTCACTCGCTCCAGATGCCACAACAACTGTATAATCCATTGCTCCGCCTTGTCTTAATTTTTCAACAATTTGAGCAACTGTAGAATTCTTCTGACCAATTGCAACATAGATACAATACATATTTTGACCTTTTTGATTCAAAATTGTATCAATCGCAATAGCTGTCTTACCTGTTTGTCTATCACCAATAATCAACTCACGTTGACCTCTACCAATTGGAATAATAGCATCAATTGATGTAATACCTGTTTGTACTGGCTGATCAACTGATTTTCTTGTCATAACACCACTTGCAACTCTTTCAATTGGTCTTGTATTTGTATAACTAATTTCACCTTGTCCATCAATAGGTTGTCCTAAGGCATTAACAACTCTACCAAGTAAACCATCACCAACTGGTACCTCAATAATTCTACCAGTACGTTTAACTTCATCGCCTTCCTTGATAGCATCTGCACTACCTAATAATACAGCCCCAACACTATCTTCTTCAAGGTTCATAACCATTCCATAAATATCATTAGGAAATAGTAACAATTCGCCTAACATCGCATTATCTAAGCCATGAATAACATTAACACCATCACCAACAGTGATAACTGTACCCACATCTTTAGATTCTATTTGATCCTGATAATGCTTAATTTGTTCCTTAATAATTGCACTTATTTCATCAGGTCTTAATTCCACACTATCACCTACCTTCTTAATAACTCTTTCTTTAATGATCCTAATTTATATGAAAGTGAATCATCATAAATATGATTATCAATCTCTACTCTAACACCACCGATTAAAGATTCATCAACAATCACATTTAATTGTACTTTCGCATTCATCTTTTGACCTATTGCTGTTTCAATCTTCTTAACTTCTTCATTTGATAATTCATAGGCACTATAAACTTTACCCACTTTAATACCAAAATAATCATTACATAAAGATTGAAATTCATCGCAAATTCCCATAATAGCACCAATTCTTCTTTTCTTAATCAATAATAATAAGAAATTATAAACATAATCACTTACCTGTCCAAAAAAGCTTTGATCAATCACTTCTTTTTTAGTTTCCAAAGACAGCGCAACATGTCCAAAGAATTTAACAATAGCTTCATCTGCAAAAACAGATTGAACTTTGATCATATCCTTTTGATATTCTTCAACTTTATTTTCTTCTTTTGCAAGTTCAAACAATGATAATGCATAACGTGTATAAACTGTATCCATTAGTTCACAACCTTATCCACAAATTCTTCAACAAATTGTTGATTCTCTGTTGTATTCATTTCTTTTTGCATTACCTTAGTAGCTACTTCAATAGCTATATCAACAATTTCCTGACGTATTTCATCTCTTGCTAAAAGTTTCTGTGCTTCAATTTCTTTATCTGCTAAAGCAATCTTATTTTGAGCTTCAACTCTTGCTTCTTCAATAATTTGATTTCTAACTTTATTAGCATCATCTTTTGCTCTATCAATAATATCACGATATTCTTTAGCAGATTCCTTAGCCTGAATTTCACTTTCTTCAACAAAAACCTTAGCCTGTTCATTCATATTCTTTGCTTCATTGATTTGATTTTCAATATAATCTGCTCTTTTAGCAAAATACTGTTGAACAGGAACCCACAAGAATTTCTTGAAAACAATAAGTAAAATACCAGTTGATATCAATTGGATAATTAATGTTGTTGTATTAGGGAATAGTTTAGATGCAATATCTATATCCATACTTATTCCTCCTCTTTATTTATTAATATACGAATAATAAAATAAGTGACACTAATAAACCATAGATAGCTACTGTTTCAGATAAGGCAATACCTAAAATCATCATAGTACGAATTTTACCTTCGGCTTCAGGATTTCTTCCTACTGCTTCAACGGCTTTACTTGCTGCAATACCTTCACCAATAGCTGTACCTAAACCTGCACATATTGCAATACCAGCTGCAATTGCAATTAATCCTACATCTGTCATTTTTTTATCCTCCTAAATAATTTTCTTATATATCTTTAACTAGTCTGATGCTTCAACTGCAATCAATATACTAGATAAAGTGACAAAAACCAACGTTTGAATACATCCTGCAAAAATATCAAAATAGCAATGTAATGCAGGAGCAATAATAGGTCCAAACACATTAACAGGGAATAAAAAGCTTGAAAGCCACCCTGTAAATGTATATACCAGAGACATCAAAATAGTACCACTTAAAATATTACCAAATAAACGCATTGATAATGAAATCAATGGAGAAATTGTACTTAGTATATTTGTGGGTGGTATAAGCATATCCTTGAGATAAGTCAATCCACCTTTTGTCTTGATTGAATTCCATTGTATTAAAGCAAATGTTATCAATGTAATAGCTAACGTGATTGAATAATTGGATGTAGGTGCATCAAAACCTATCAAACCACTTAAGTTAGCACACACAAGATAAACAAACATCATACAAAAATATGGATAATAATTCTTTTCAAACTGTTCAGGCATAATAGATTTCATATAGTTATAACCTATTTCTACACCTGTTTCTACTACCAATACTATACCCTTAGGTTTAGCAATAGGATCAGCTTTTTTAACTTTATTACCAGCATAGATAAATAGAATTCCTAGTGCTACCATAATAATCAAAGAGAAAACCAACTCTACCTGAAGTGTAATAGTAACAGTTTGAATCAATGGTGCATTGATCATTCACTTCACCTCCTTTTATACCCTTCTACATAAATCGTTAATTTTGTGACTAAATATCCCACCAAGACACCTATAAGATGAAAGTACGCTGTTTTAATAGCTAATAAAAATCCCGCAGCATATAAACCTAACTTTAGAATTAAGATAATCACTACAATAAGTGGTGCCCATCTTCCTAAAGCAAGAATTGTATCAGTCATCTTAATATTGAGATAAAAGACCAAACAATTAATAACATACCCTAGAATAAATCCTAAGATAAACGAAATATCTCTAAGACATAATCCTATTATTCCAAATAAGAGACAGCCAATGATCAATAAATAAATTGAATTTTTATAAATATCTTTTTCATTCATTTTCTTACTCCTTATTGAAATATGTGTCATTATACCAAAGTATTCCCAATATTTCCAATAATCTTATCATAAGATATATTCCGTTTATTATCTTAACATGAACTCAATAAAAAATATAGATATTTTGTGAATATTTAAACAAAAAATTAACATCGTTCATTTCATAAAACAAAAACTGGCTAAGGATTAGATATTTCTAGTGCCTTACCCAGTTAACCACATGTTCACTCTTGAACACTTGCATTGTATCAAATTTTACTTAATTGTCAAGAATCATTTCAAAAGCAATGCTTGCTCTATCAAAAGGAAATTGTTTTCTATCAACAGGAATTTCAACAAACCCAAATTTGCGATATAAATGAACAGCTGCTTCACATTTATGATTAGAAACAATAATAATCTTTTCAACATGTTTTTCTTTAGCATAATCGATGCAAGCCTGTAAACATAGTTTTCCTGCACCTCGACCCTTATATTCATCTTTAGCCGCAAACTTCAAGATTTTCCAATCTCCATCATCTCTAGGAGCTATCATACAACAAGCCATCACTTCATTATCATCATCTAATGTGTAAAATATTTGTCCACCTTTATCAATCGATGACTCTATATTATTGAGTTCTTCGATATCTAATGGTTCAATTTTAAACATGTCTTCAATCCATTTTTTATTCATTTCAATAAATTCCTGTTTTAATTCCGTACTATATGGTACAACTTTCATCACTATCTTCCTTTCTTAATAATCTTGTAATGGTTTCTAATGATTGTATAAACAATTGTTGTTGTTCATTATCTAAATGTTGCAATATATTAGCTATATCAACATTAGATTTTTCCATTAATTCTTCTGCCATGGCTTTACCCTTATCATTTAAGTATAAATCATAATATCTCTTATCTTTAATAGAAGGTATTCTATCTAGATAACCTTGTTTTTCATATTTCGCTAAAATTTTACTTAAATAACTCTTATCTATATGTAATGATTCAACAATATCTTTAGCGTTACATCCATTATTGTCATAAAGTTCAAACAATACTCTTGCATCACTTGCTGAATATTCACTGTCTAAATAATGGTTACCCAAAAGATTCATAGCCACTAAATAATAACGGTTAAATTCTCTTACCTTTTCTACAAACGTTCTATCCATATATTCACCTCCAATTAGTTGACTAAATCCACTATTATCATATAGTATTTAGTTGAATTTTCAACTATATTATCCGATTTCACTATGCGTTTTTGTTATGATTGATTAAATTATCGGTATTGTACATATTTTCTCACTAGTCATAAAATATAGAAAAGGAGGAAAACTATGAATACAATACAATTAAGTAATGATATACTGATACCAGCTATAGGATTTGGAACAATTGGTCAATTTGGTAAACAAATAGAAGATAATGTAGCATTTGCTTTAAAAAACGGATATCAACTTATTGATACAGCCAACCGTTATACCAATGAAAAAAGTGTTGGTAGAGGTATTAAGAAATCAGGAATTGATAGAAAAATATATTTATTGAAACAAAATTAGCACCGACATTTTATGAAATGGTTGGTGCAATTGATAAGACTTTAGAAAGATTATATGTTGAATATGTTGATCTTATGTTGTTACATCATCATTTAAATAATTATATAGCAGGTTATCATATGATGGAGAAAGCTTATAAAGAAGGAAAGATTAAATCTTTAGGTTTATCTAATTTTAAAGTAGCACAAATTCAAGAAATACTTGATATATGTGAAATTAAACCCGTAATTATGCAATTAGAATGTCATCCTTATTATCCTGATGAGCATGTTAAAGATTTTTGTGAGCAAAATGGTATTGTTTTACAATCCTGGTATCCATTAGGCCATGGCAATAAGGATTTGTTGAATGAGAAAATTATTTGTACATTAGCAGATAAATATCATAAATCAGCTTCTCAGATTATCTTAAAATGGCATACCCAAATGGGATTTAGTGCAGTGCCTGGTAGCAAGAGTGAAAACCATATATTAGAGAATATTGATTTGTTTGATTTTACATTAACAGATGATGAAATGAATCAAATAGCTACATTAAATAAACATCAACCATTATATATTGCTGCTGAAAAATCACAACATATGCTAGCAACGACAATACCAGATGTTGATGGGGAGGAATGAAAATGAACTATATTACATTAAACAATGGATTAAAGATGCCTATGTTAGGTCTTGGTGTATTTCAAGTGCCAGATAAAAAGGAATGTGAAAACATTGTATATGAAGCTATCAAACATGGTTATCGTTTGATTGATACAGCAGCATCTTATATGAATGAAGATGCTGTAGGCGCAGCTGTTAAAAGAGCTATCAATGATGGTATTTGCACTAGAGAAGAATTGTTTATTACATCAAAATTATGGGTGCAGGATATGCATAATTATGAAACGGCAAAAGAAGGAATTGAAAATTCATTAAAAAAGAGTGGATTAGAGTATTTCGATTTGTATTTATTGCATCAAGCTATGGGTGATTATTTTGCTTCCTGGCGTGCTATAGAAGATAGTTACAAGGATGGAAAGTTAAAAGCTATTGGCGTTTCAAACTTTTATCCTAATATTTTAACTAATTTTTGTGAAACTGTAGACATTAAACCAATGGTAAATCAAATAGAATTACATCCTTATTTTACTCAAGAAGATGCAATTGAAACAATGAATTATTATAACGTTGTTCCTGAAGCATGGGCACCATTAGGTGGAGGAAGATATAATCCTTTTGACGAAAAATTGTTGATAGAGATAGCTGAAAAATATCATAAATCAGTTGGTCAAATATTACTTCGTTGGAATATTCAAAGAGATGTAGTAGTGATACCTAAATCAACTCATGTTGAAAGAATTATTGAAAATATCGATGTATTTGATTTTGAATTAAGTGACGAAGATATGACAAGTATTTCAACTTTAGATAAAGGATATGGTGGTACTAGAACAAAACACTTTGATCCTGATTTTGTAAGAATGTGTGTAAATAGAAAAATTCATGATTAACGGAGGAAAGAAAATGAAGATATTATTTATTAATGGTAGTCCAAATAAGAATGGAAATACAGTTAATTTAACAAAGAAGTTTCTAAAAGATAAAGAATATGAAACGTTACATTTAGTCGATTATAAGATTTATAGTTATGGTCAATCTTTTGATGATGATCAATTTGATGAAGTAGTTAATAAGATGAGTGAAGCAGATATGATTGTTTTAGGTTCACCTTTATATTGGCATAGTATGTCAGGTGCCGTTCGTAATATGATTGATTGTTTTTATCAGCATGTGGATGAAAGCTTGTTGAAAGGGAAAGATTTTTACTTTGTATTTCAAGGTTATGCGCCTACAAAACAGCAAGAAGAAGCTGGTGAATATACAATGAAACGTTTTGCTAGTTTATATGGCATGAATTATAAAGGAATGATCACAAAATGAAAATGAGACAATTAGGAAAGACAAATATGTTTATTAATTCTGTAGGATTAGGATGTATGGGATTTTCCCATGCGTATGGTTTACCTGAAGATAAGAATACAGCTATTGAAACAATTAGAAAAGCTTATGAATTAGGTTATAATTTCTTTGATACTGCTGAATGTTATACAGGTACAAATACAGATGGAAGTATTTCATATAATGAAGAATTAGTAGGTATTGCTTTAAAAGATGTAAGAGATAAAATTATTATTGCGACCAAATTTGGAGTAGAACATAAAGGTGATCATTTAGAATTGGATTCATCACCTGAAAGAATTAGAAAATCTATTGAAGGATCACTTCAAAAACTTCAAACAGATTATATTGATTTGTATTATCAACATCGCATTGATCCTCATGTTGAACCTGAAGTTGTAGCAAGTGTGATGAAGGAATTAATCAATGAAGGCAAAATAAAAGCTTGGGGTATTTCCGAAGCTAATGAAGATTATTTGCGTCGTGCTCATGCAATATGTCCAGTCACAGCTATTCAAAACCGTTATTCTATGATGGCTAGATGGCATGAAGATTTATTTGATACATGTAAGGAATTAGGTATTACCTATGTTGCTTTTTCACCAATGGCTAATGGTTTATTATCAGGTAAATTTACCCCTAAGTCTTCATTTGGTGAAGGTGATTTTAGAAATAATATGCCTCAATATCAAGAAGAAGGATAACACAAAGCTGAAAAATTATTAAACTTATTAAATGAATTATCACAAAAGAAGAATTGTACCATGGCTCAACTTTCTTTGGCATGGATGTTAAGCAAAGAAGATTTCATTGTTCCTATTCCTGGTAGTAGAAAGATTGAACGTTTGCAGGAAAACTTTCATGCTGGTGATGTAGATTTGACAGCCGATGAGATTAACGAGATTGATAATTTATTAGATACAATTGATTTTGATGTTTTTGGAGGACATTAATGCCTATTAATGAAAATACTACAATAAAAGAAGTTCTCAAACTCCCTGCATTTCAAGGATATAGTCGATTATTATTTCCAATCAATCGACCTATTACCTTAAATATGACGCTCAAAGAGTTAAGTACATCTCGTATTTACCTTTGGTATAGTCATATTCAAGTCAGTCAAACTATTAAAATCATCAATTCACTCAATAAAGATGCTCAAAAACATCCCATATTTTATAACATCTACTCTCTAGAAGAAATGAAGCATGACCCATCAAAACATGACACAGGACTCTTCTTTTTTAAAGGAAAAAGTGATGCACCTTTTGCAATATGTAATGCTGGTGGTGGTTTTAGCTATGTAGGTGCTATGCATGATAGCTTTCCTCATGCTTTAGCATTAAGTGAAAAAGGATATAATGCATTTGCCCTGATTTATAGAGTCAATCATTCTTATGAAGATTTAGCTCAAGCGATCACATTTCTATATCATCATGGAGATGAATTAAAAATTAATAAAAATCACTATTCGTTATGGGGTGGTTCTGCAGGTGCTAGAATGGCAGCCGTGCTTGGCAACAAGAAAAATCTTGCATCATATACCAATGATGATATTCCACAAGCTGATGCCGTTATTATGCAATATACAGGCTATGATCATGTTTCAGCTTATGATGCCCCTACCTATGTATGTGTGGGTACAAATGATTATATAGCTGATTCTGATTTCATGAAGAAGAGATTAGAACTCTTAGATATATTGCATATTCCTACAGAATTACATTGTTATAAAGGTCTATCCCATGGTTTTGGACTGGGTATTGACACAATAGCAGATGGATGGATTTATGACGCAATCAATTTTTGGGAAAAACAAATGGAGGTCAAAAATGAAAGTATTAATGATTAATGGTAGTCCTCATGTTAAAGGCAATACCTATATTGCCTTACACGAAATGGAAAAGATATTTGAAACAGAAAATATCGAAACAGAAATGTTACATATTGGACATAAGGATATAAGAGGATGTATTGGTTGTATGTATTGTAAGACACATAATAAGTGTGTATTTAATGATAACGTGAATGAAGTTTCTCAAAAATTAGAAGAATGTGATGGTATCGTTGTTGGTACACCTGTTTATTTTTCCTCTGCCAATGCCACTTTAATAGCTTTTCTTACAAGATTATTTTATAGTACTACCTTTGATAAAACCATGAAAGTTGGAGCCAGTGCAGTTGTCGCAAGACGTGGTGGTATTTCAGCAACATATGATGAAATCAATAAGTTTTTTGCAATATCTGGTATGCCTATTGCATCCAGTCAATATTGAAATGCAATTCATGGTCGAGAAATAAGTGAAGCATCAAAAGACGCAGAAGGACTACAAACAATGCGCGTTTTAGCTAGAAATATGTCATTTTTAATGAAATGTATTACGGATGGCAAAGAAAAATATGGACTTCCTGAAAAAGAAGAATTCCAGCGTACTAATTTTATAAGATAAAAGCACCAAATGGCAATGTCATTAAGTTTATTTTTAAGAAATTATATGTTAATGACTTTACGG
>JAJQDJ010000301.1 GCA_021202205.1 Erysipelotrichaceae bacterium | reverse complement strand
CCTGATTTCAACAATGTCAAGGTATACAAGCATCCTGATGAATACTTTGAAAAAGTGAATCGAAAGAAGCAGCAAAAGATGCAAACAGGAAAGAGCGTCAGCAAACGCAAACAAAAACGATTACAAAGAAAAATGAGAAAACTAAAACAACAAATAATTGTTTAAAAACGTAGTTCAGAAATAGAATAGTGCTTTGTGAATAGCACTGAGCCGGCGCTCCGAAGAAGAACTAGAAGCCACGCCCATAGGCGGAGCAACTAGCTACGACTTTGGACGTGGTAATTCACATCTCTAATACAATCTTTATCAAAACCAAATAGTACTTTTAACATATTGAACCTCCAAATGAATATTAATTCTATTATTCCGTATATCATTGTAACAAACACTTTAAAGTTTCTCAATTTTTAATACCTATTCCCCTAATCATAAAATAAACACTAAATACACTATATAACATAATAGCATAACAATAGCGCCCATACGTCTTAGTTCTAAATCCTTATTAATAAATAAAATAAATATGATGATTGAAATTATTGAAATCATACCATCTATAAGAAAACTTGTTTCAAAAACTATACTGACAGGTGATACAATAGCAGTTGTGCCTAACACAAATAACAAATTAAATATACAACTCCCTATAATATTACCTATAGCCAAATCATTTTGTCCTTTAAGCGTTGCACTTACTGAAGTCACTAATTCAGGTAATGAGGTCCCAAATGCAACAATTGTGAGACCAATAAGACGTTCACTCATACCTAACATTCCAGCAATATTAGTTGCTGATTGAACACTCACATCACTACCCCATACTACACATATGATTCCTAAAATAATCATCAATAATAATTTCCATACATGATCATTTTCATCTAATATTGGTATATCTTCAATACTTTCATTATTTTGACAAAGAATATACAAATAACAAAGAAAGATTAAAAAAAATATCCACAATATAATACCATCTATTAGATTAAGTGAATGATTGATATATCCTAATATTAATAAAATTACTGTCATTATCATAACAAACGGTGTTTCAATCATATATGTCGTTTCCTTTAATGTAAGTGTTCCAATTGTTCCAGCAGCTCCTAATACAAGTAATACATTACAAATATTACTGCCTATCACATTACCAATAGCAATACTAGGACTATCCTTAAAAGCTGATGTTATACTTACTGCAGCTTCAGGTGCACTTGTTCCAAAAGCTATGATGGTAAGTCCTATAACTATTTCAGGTACATGGAGTAAGCTTGCAAATTTAGAAGCTCCTTCTACTAATACATCAGCACCTTTAACAAGTAATACAAATCCTATCAATAATAATGTCAATTGTAGTATCATTTTAACCTCCTAAGGTCATGCATCGATTGAAATCATTATACCATGATACTATTCACACCAATAACAAAATTCGTACGACAAAAATGCCAACATTTCAGTTGACTTAAATTACATATAGCTAAATATTATCATTTTCAATCTTGTTTTTCTTGTTATCTTTGTAGCAAACAGACCAATTGGGAATAGTACCAGTTTTACCATCACTTTCAATGATTTCTGGTATTTTATCTCTTATTAGTTTGTTATATTCCATATTATCACCTACAATTATTATAGCATCAATTATACATAATATTGTATCTCATTTTTGTTTTTAACATTATTTCTAATATTTTAACTTTACTAATGTTAAAATGTAAGTCTGAAAATTTAATATATAAAAAAGACAGTACTTTTGCGTACTGCCTAATCTTCTTTAATATCGTTTTGATCAAATACTGATTCGTTAGAAGCTCCTGGAGCAATCATTGGGAAGACTTTATCATCTTTACCGATGATACAATCTAATACAACTGGTCCATCATAGTCCAATGCTTCTTGAATAGCAGGGATAACTTGTTCTTTTGTAGTTACCTTAATAGCTTTGCATCCTAAACCTTCAGCTACTTTACAGAAATCTACTTTGTCTTCTAATACTGTTGCTGAATAACGTTTACCATAGAACAATGTTTGCCATTGTCTTACCATACCTAATACATGGTTATTGAAGACAACTTCAATAATTGGAACATTATAACGAGATGCTGTTGCAAGTTCAATCAAGTTCATTCTAAAGCATCCATCACCTGCAATATTGAATACATCTTGTTCTGGTTTAGCATATTTTGCACCAATAGCTGCACCTAAACCATATCCCATAGTTCCTAAACCACCACTTGATAAGAATTGTCTAGGTCTACGATAATGATAATATTGAGCTGCCCACATTTGATGTTGTCCTACATCAGTACATATAATGGCATTATTATCTGTTAAAGCTTCAATTTGTTCAATAATATATGGTCCAGTTAAAATATCAGTATCATATGATAATGGATATTGGTCTTTTAATGTTCTGACTTCTTTAAGCCATTGTGGATGGTTTTGTTGTTTTAATAATAAGTTTAAAGCACTTAAGACACTCTTACAATCACCAACAATACCTAAATCAACTTTAACATTCTTATTGATTTCGGCTTCATCAATATCAATATGAATGATTTTTGCATTTGGAGCAAACTTGCTAGGATTTCCAGCCACACGATCTGAGAAACGAACACCAATTGCAATTAATAAATCACATGCAGTGACACCCAAATTGCTTGCTTTTGTTCCATGCATACCAAGCATGCCGCTATATCGAGGATTTGTTCCATCATAAGCACCTTTACCCATTAAGGTATCACATACTGGTGCATCGATTTTTTCTGCAAATTCACTTAATTCTGCATATGCTTCGCTTGCAACTGCCCCACCACCTACAAAGATAAATGGTTTTTCACTAGCTTCAATCATTTCGATTGCTTTTTTAATATCAGCTGTTTGATATGTATAATTATTTGTTTTAATTGGTTCTGGTTTTACTCTTGTATATTCGCATTTATTAGCTGTTACATCTTTTGTAATATCGATTAATACTGGTCCTTTTCTACCTTCTTGAGCTATTTTAAATGCTTTACGAATAGTAGGTGCCAAATCATTAACATCTTTAACAATAAAATTATGTTTTGTGATTGGCATTGTCACACCTGTAATATCAATTTCCTGAAAACTATCTTTACCAAGTAAATTAACACCTACGTTTGCACAAATGGCAACAACAGGAATAGAATCCATATGAGCTGTCGCAATTCCAGTAACTAAGTTTGTTGCTCCTGGCCCAGAAGTCGCCATACATACCCCAACTTTACCAGTGGCTCTAGCATAGCCATCAGCTGCATGAGCAGCACCTTGTTCATGAGAAGTCAGGACGTGATTGATTTTATCGCTATAGTTATATAAGCTATCGTAGACGTTTAATATTGTTCCTCCTGGATATCCAAAAACAGTTGTAACACCTTGTTCAAGTAAACATTCAACAACAATATCTGCACCTGTCAATAACATTTCTTCTCCTCCTTTAATCTTTAACTTTTAGTACTGCTCCTGTATTAGCAGAAGTTACCATAGCTTGATATTTCTTTAAATATCCAGTAGCCTCTGTTTTCTTTGGAGTAAAGTTTTTCTTTCTTTCTTCTAATTCTTCATCACTAACACATAATTGAATACTATGATTAATAATATCAATATCAATCATATCACCTTCATGAACCAAACCAATAGGTCCACCAACTGCTGCTTCAGGAGAAACGTGTCCAATAGAAGCACCTCGAGTTGCCCCAGAGAAACGACCATCAGTAATAAGAGCAACATCTTTATCTAATCCCATACCAGCAATTTCTGAAGTAGGTGATAACATTTCACGCATACCAGGTCCGCCTTTAGGTCCTTCATATCGAATAACTACAACATCACCAGCGACAATCTTACCTGCACGAATAGCTGTAATAGCTTCTTCTTCACTATCAAAGACTCTAGCTGGTCCTTTATGTTGCATCATTTCAGGTGCAACTGCACTTTGTTTAACAACACAGCTATCAGGAGCCAAATTACCTCTTAATACAGCAATACCACCTGTTTTCATATATGGATTCTCAACTGGATGAATAATGTTTTCATCTAAGTTAACACAACCTTCAATATTTTCCTTGACTGTTTTGGTTGTACAAGTTAAGCAATCAGTATGTAATACACCAATCTTATCCAATTCATTCATAACTGCATAAACACCACCAGCTTCATTCAAATCTTCCATGAATGTATCACCAGCAGGAGCCAAATGGCATAAGTTAGGTGTAACTTTAGAAATTTCATTGGCAATATCTAAGTTTAATTCAACACCAGCTTCATAAGCAATGGCAGGTAAATGTAACATAGAATTTGTAGAACATCCTAAAGCCATGTCAACAGTTAAGGCATTAAGGAAAGCATCTTTTGTCATGATGTCTCTAGGTTTGATATCTTGTTCTACTAATTTCATAATTTGCATACCAGCATGTTTAGCCAAACGAATTCTTTCGCTATAAACAGCAGGAATTGTACCATTACCTTTTAATCCCATACCTAATACTTCAGTTAAACAGTTCATAGAATTAGCTGTATACATACCTGAACATGATCCACATGTAGGACATGCTTTTTCTTCAAATTCTGTTAATTTTTCTAATGACATCTTACCAGCATTATATTGACCAACTGCTTCAAACAAAGTAGATAAGCATGTTTGTTTACCATCCAATCTTCTACCTGCTAACATAGGTCCACCACTCACAAAAATAGTAGGAATATTAATTCTAGCAGCTGCCATCAATAAACCAGGAACATTCTTATCACAGTTAGGAATCATCACCAAGCCATCAAATTGATGTGCTTGTGCCAAACATTCTGTACTATCACAAATCAATTCTCTTGTTACTAAAGAATATTTCATACCAGTATGATTCATAGCAATGCCATCACATACAGCAATAGCAGGTACTTCAATAGGTGTACCACTTGCTAAATAAACACCTTTTTTAACGGCTTCTGTTATCTTATCCAAATTCATATGTCCAGGAACAATCTCATTATAAGAATTAACAACGCCAATCAATGGTCTTGATAATTCTTCTTCAGTCATTCCTAATGCATTAAACAAAGATCTATGAGGTGCTCTTTCAACACCAGTCTTTACATTATCACTTTTCATAGTCACCCTCCTATAAATTTTCTACAATAAGTTCGCTCATTTTTGAACAGCTTACTTCTTCTTTATCTTCACTCATAATATCAATTGTACGATAACCCTGTTTTAAAACTTTCTCAACTGCATCTTCGATAGCTTTAGCCTCTTCATCTAAATCAAATGAATATCTAAGCATCATAGCTCCTGACAGAATAGTTGCTAAAGGATTAGCAATATTCTTACCAGCAATATCGGGTGCACTACCATGACTTGGTTCGTACATACCTAGCTTATCTTCTCTTAAAGAAGCACTTGAAAGCATTCCTATAGAACCTGTTACCATACTTGCTTCATCACTTAATATATCTCCAAACATATTTTCTGTTAAAATAACATCAAATTGTCTAGGATTCTTCACTAATTGCATCGCACAATTATCGACTAACATATGCTCTAATTCCACTTCAGGATAATCTTTTGCGACTTCATTAACCACTTTGCGCCATAAGCGAGATGTATCTAAAACATTAGCTTTATCAACAGAAGTGACTTTCTTACGACGTTTCATTGCTATATCAAAACCACGTTTGGCAATTCTTCTAATTTCTGCTTCACTATAAATTAAATTGTCATGGGCAACTAATTGCCCATCGATTTCAGTAGTATTTCTTTCACCAAAATATAATCCTCCAGTTAACTCACGCATAATCATCATATCGAAACCACCTTCAGTGATTTCTTCTTTTAATGGACAAGCACCCTTTAGTTCATCATATAAGTATGCAGGTCTTAAGTTTGCAAATAAACCTAAAGACTTTCTCATTTTTAATAATCCTGCTTCAGGACGAAGCGTAGGATCTAATTGATACCAAGGTGAAGTTGTGGTATCACCACCAATAGAACCTAACAAAACAGCATCACTATTTTGTGCTATTTCAATAGCTTCATCAGTTAGAGGTACTCCGTACTCATCAATAGAGCATCCACCCATTAAAATATAGTTATAATTAAAAGTATGATTATATTTTTTAGCAATGGCATTTAAAACATGAATTGTTGCATCTACAATTTCAGGACCAATTCCATCACCACGAATAACTGCAATATTTTTTTCCATTATTGTGCCTCTTTCTTAGCATTGACATAATTGACTAAGCCATTAACTTCAATCATTTTTTGTAAAAATTCAGGGAAAGGTTGTGCCTTATATGTTTTATTTTTAGTAACATTGGTAATTGTACCTGTATCAAAATCAATTTCTACTTGATTGCCTTCATCAATATCATTGACTGCTTCTTCACATTCTAATATAGCAAAACCAATATTAATAGAATTACGATAAAAGATTCTTGCAAATGATTTAGCAATAACACAACTTACACCAGCAGTTTTTAAAGCTAATGGAGCGTGTTCTCTAGAAGACCCACAGCCAAAGTTCTTACCAGCCACCATAATATCACCAGGATTAAGTCTTTCTACAAATGTAGGATCCAAATCAACCATCGCATGCGTAGCTAACTCTTTGGCATCAAATGAATTTAAATAACGAGCAGGAATAATAACATCAGTATCAACGTTATCTCCATATTTTAATACTTTTCCGTTGGCTTTCATTATTCTCCCACCTTTCTTGGATCTGCAATATATCCAGCAATAGCACTTGCTGCGGCTGTTTCAGGAGAAGCTAAGTAAATCAATGATTCAACATCTCCCATACGACCTATAAAGTTACGATTTGTTGTTGAAACGCATTTTTCACCATTTGCGAGCACTCCCATATGACCACCAATACAAGGGCCACAACTTGGTGTATTAAATGCACAACCAGCATCTACAAAGATATCAACCAGACCTTCGTGTACACATTGCATAAAGATTTTTTGAGTAGCTGGTAAAACCATCACTCTAACATGATCATTGACTTTATGACCTTTTAAAATAGCTGCTGCCTTTCTTAAATCACTGATACGACCATTTGTACATGAACCAATAACAACTTGATCAATATAGATCTTTTCTGATTCATTAATTTCATCAATTGTATGTGCATTACCTGGTAAATGAGGGAATGCAACGGTAGGAACGATATCTGATAAATTAATTTCTACAACTTCATCATAGATAGCATCAACGTCCGCTTCATAAATCTTATATCCTTTTGTAGAATGTTCTTCCATATAAGCAATAGCTTGATCGTCGACAGGGAAAATACCATTTTTTCCACCTGCTTCAATTGCCATATTACAAATTGTAAAACGATCTTCCATAGACAATTCACTCACACCAGGACCAGTGAATTCCATAGATTTATATAAAGCACCATCGACTCCAATTTTACCAATAATATGTAAAATCACATCTTTACCGCTAACATGTGGATTGAGTTTTCCAGTTAAAACAATTTTAATAGCTGAAGGAACCTTAAACCATAATTCACCAGTTGCCATACCAGTCGCAATATCCGTTGTTCCTACACCTGTTGAAAAAGCACCTAAAGCGCCATAAGTACAAGTATGTGAATCTGCACCAATAATACATTCACCAGCTACTGTTAAGCCAGATTCAGGCAAAATCGCATGTTCTACACCACATTTACCTTGTTCCATATGATGTGTTAAACCTTGAGCAAATGAAAATTCACGCATAGCTTTACAGTTTTGAGCTGATTTAATATCCTTATTTGGTGTAAAGTGGTCTGGTACTAAGACAACTTTATCTTTATCAAAGACCTCATCAGCCATTTGTTTAAAAATTGGAATAGCCATTGGTCCAGTAACATCATTAGCCATGACCAAATCTAATTTCGCTTCTATAAGCTGTCCAGCCGTGACTTCTTTTAATCCAGCATGATCAGCCAATATTTTTTGTGTCATCGTCATTGACATAATTATTTCCCCCTTTATTTTTGTATGTCCTCAAAGGATTACTTGACAGCAATCCTTTGAGCACACACAAATGTGTGTGACTTTTTTAGTTATTAATTAATTTGTCTTCATCAGACCAGCTATATAATTTTCTGATTTCTTTACCAACTTGTTCTGATTGATGTTCTGCAGCTTTCTTTCTCATAGCTTTGAAGTGAGCTTGTCCACCAGCTGGAGACATATCTAATAAGAAATCTTTAGCGAATGTACCATCTTGGATATCAGCTAAGATCTTCTTCATTGCTTTCTTAGTATCTTCAGTAATGATCTTTGGACCTGTAATATAATCACCATATTCTGCAGTATTAGAAATAGAATATCTCATACCTTCAAATCCTGATTGATAGATTAAATCAACAATTAATTTCATTTCATGAATACATTCAAAATAAGCATTCTTTGGATCATAACCAGCTTCTACTAATGTTTCAAAACCAGCTTGCATTAAGGCACAAACACCACCACAAAGTACTGCTTGTTCACCAAATAAGTCAGTTTCAGTTTCAGTTCTGAATGTTGTTTCAAGGATACCGGCTCTTGCTCCACCAATAGCCAAACCATAAGCTAAGGCGATATTTTGAGCTCTACCAGTAGCATCTTGTTCTACAGCAACCAAGCAAGGAGTTCCTTTACCAGCTTGATATTCACTTCTTACAGTGTGTCCTGGAGCTTTAGGTGCAATCATAGTAACATCAACATTCTTAGGTGGAACAATTTGTCCAAAATGAATATTGAAACCATGAGCAAACATCAACATATTGCCTTCTTCTAAGTTTGGTTCAATAGATTCTTTATATAACTTAGCTTGTAATTCATCATTAATTAAAATCATGATAATATCTGCTTTTTTAGCAGCTTCTGCTGAAGTATAAACTTCAAAACCAGCAGCTTCTGCTTTAGGCCAAGATTTAGAACCTTCATATAAACCAACAATAACTTTAACACCAGATTCTTTTAAGTTTAATGCATGTGCATGACCTTGAGAACCATAACCAATGATTGCAACTGTCTTTCCATCTAATAAAGATAAATCACAATCTGACTCATAAAAAATTTTTGCCATTTTTCTTCTTTACCCCCTGTAAAAATTATTTATCTATTTCAAAATCGCTAAGACCTCTTTGTATACCAGCAACTCCAGTACGCACAATCTCTACGACGTTGAAACCATCTAACATGGCTAATAAGCCATTAATCTTGCTGTGATCACCAGTCACTTCAATAATCAATGAATCTGGTGACACATCAACAATTCTTGCTCTAAAAATATCAACTATTGATACAATATCTGCTCTTTCATCTTTTCCAGCTTCTACTTTAATAAGCACCAATTCACGATAAACAGATTGTCCTCTTCTTAAAGCAAATACTTCTAACACATCTTCTAATTTTTTTACTTGTTTTTCAATTTGTTCTAAAATTCGTGTATCGCCTTTAGCCACTACAGTCATTCTAGAAATCTCAGGATTATTTGTAGGTCCCACAGTCAAACTATCAATGTTATAACCTCTTCTAGAAAACAAACTGCTGACTCTTGTTAAAACACCAGAACTATTACGAACAAGTATTGATAAAATAAGTTCTTCCATGTTTATCCTTCCTTTTTAATATTTTTGTGAATACGATTCATGCCAGAAATAATAGCTTTAATCGTAGCCGTTGTAATATTCGCATGAACACCAACACCAAATTCACTTTGTGCATAGCCTTTAGGTCTTAATTGAACATAAGCTGCAGCTTTCGCAGATGAACCTGAAGTTAAAGCATGTTCACTGTAGTCTAATAAATGTGTATATAAGAAGTTTTCATCTGAATTGAACGCATTCTTAACTGCATCAATAGGACCATTACCATATCCAATCAACGTTCTGACAACTCCATGATCTTCAATAGTCACTTCAGCTCTTCTTTCATATTCACCTTCATCACTAATATCAATTAATCTTTGTCTAATAAATTTATAAGGTGTTTCTATATCAATATATTCTTTTCTAAAAGTATCATAGATTCTTTCTGGTGATACTTCACCTTCAATTTCACTTATATTTTGAATAGCTTTAGAAAAATCAGCTTGCAATGCTTTTGGTAAACGATAACCGAAGACATTATCCATAACATAAGCTACGCCACCCTTACCAGATTGTGAATTAATACGTACAATTGGTTCATATTGTCTACCTAAATCAGCAGGATCAATTGGTAAATAAGGAACTTCCCAGATACCTGTGTTTCTTTCATGATAAGCATTCATACCTTTATTAATGGCATCTTGATGCGAACCGCTAAATGCTGTAAAGACTAAAGCACCACCATATGGATGTCTTGGAGGAACTTCCATCTTTGTACATTTTTCATAAACATGTTTAATATGATTCATGTCACCTAATTCAAGTTCTGGATCAACACCATGTGTATACATATTTAAGCCTAATGTAATAATATCGACATTACCTGTTCTTTCACCATTACCAAATAAAGTTCCTTCAACTCTATCAGCACCAGCTAATAAACCAAGTTCAGTCGTAGCCACACCACAGCCTCTATCATTATGAGGATGCAAGCTTACAATAACACGTTCTCTATCTTTGAAATTTCTACACATCCATTCAATTTGATCGGCATAAACATTAGGAGAATCCATTTCTACTGTAGAAGGTAAATTAATAATCACTTTCTTATCTTTTGATGCACCCCAAGTATCTAAAACAGCTTCACATACTTCTAATGCATAATCCATTTCTGTACCAGTAAAACTTTCAGGAGAATATTCCAAAATTACTTCACCAGAGAATTCACTACATAAATCTTTCACCAATTGCGTTCCATCAATCGCAATTTGTTTGATTTCTTCTTTACTCTTATTAAAAACAACATCTCTTTGTAAAACAGAAGTAGAATTATATATATGCACAATTGCTTTATCTAATCCTTCTAATGCTTCAAAAGTTCTTCTAATCAAATGTTCTCTAGCCTGTGTTAATACTTGAATAGTTACATCATCAGGAATGAGATTTTCTCTAATCAATAATCTTAAAAAATCAAATTCAATTTGTGAAGCAGATGGAAAACCAACTTCTATTTCTTTAAATCCCAAATCAACTAATAATTGGAACATTTCCACTTTTTCTTCTACTTTCATTGGTGTCACCAATGCTTGATTTCCATCCCTTAAATCAACACTACACCAGATCGGAGCCTTATCAATTTCATTATCAGGCCAAGTACGATCCTTTAATTTAATTGTTTCAAATCTCTTATACTTTTTGTAATTCATTTTTGTACCTCCTCTTTCCCATATAATAAAAAATCTCGTCTCAACTATGAAAATCTTCATAATAGAGGACGAGAGTTATTAGCTTCGTGGTTCCACCTCATGTTCATTATTATCTCACGATAATAACCTTATCAAGTACGCTTAATTCAATAAGTACATACTCTAGCGTGATAACGGTCGCAAGTTCCGTAGCAGCTTACTCCTATTGTTTCAGTGCTCCACTCAAGGATGAGTTCAATAATGCTTTCACGATTCTTTACACCAGCCAGAACCTCTCTAGGCATCTTTCATTACCTACTATTTCCTATCTTTGTATTTACTATAGGGGTTGTTAGAATTATCTTATACCTTTTTATTTTTTTAGTCAACAGAAATGTTTCTTTTTCATTTGTGAAATTAACCATTTTAGGTATTTTTAGATAATTCGTAAACTTTTAAAAGTTTATTCCTCAATTATTTCGGATATTAATAAAATATTATTAAATTAATAGATATTTATCAATGCACTTCTAATGCCAAATCTATGAGCTTATCTATCAAATCACTATAGCTAATACCAGAATCTGCCATCAATTGAGGATACATAGATATTTTAGTAAAACCTGGCATAGTATTGATTTCATTAAGATAGATTTTATTCGTTTTCTTATCTAAGAAGAAATCCACTCTTGAAAGTCCATGACCATCAATAGCCTTAAATACCTTGATTGCATACTTCCTAATTTGTTCTTGAATATCTTTATCAACTAATGCAGGAATACAGGTCTTACTTTCCTCATCTTCATACTTAGATTCAAATGTATAAAATTCTCCATGAGGCATAATTTGTCCCACACGAGAAACCATCACATCATCATTACCTAATACTGCTGATTCTAGTTCAATACAATCAATACATTCTTCTATAACAATCTTTCTATCATATTGACCAGCTTCTTCTAACTTATCATAGAAATCTTCTTCATTATCCACTCTATAGCATCCCACACTGCTACCTGAACTACTTGCTTTCATAAAGATTGGAAAACCTAGTTCTTCTTTTACCACTTTCAATACATCTTTTCTTTCATTAAATTGATTATCAACCACAATAAACTCACCATCATATCTTTGTTTTACATATAATGATTTCACTTGTGGAATACCTGCAGTTTCTAAAACTTTCTTTGTATAAATCTTATCCATAGCAATAGCTGAACCCATAGTACGACATCCTACATAAGGAGTTTTAGCAAGTTCAAATAAACCTTGAATTGTTCCATCTTCACCATACTTACCATGCAATACTGGGAAAACAACATCTTGTGACTTAATCAAATCATAGACATCTTCTACCTGCGTTGCATCATCTAACCAAATATCTCTATCTGGATTTTTATGATCTTCATTATAGATAAATTGATCAATATCCAATGTATACCAACAACCTTTTAAATCAATACCAACTAAAGTTATTTCATACTTATCTTTATGAATATTCTTTAAAACTGAAGCACAAGACATTCTTGAAACAACATGTTCTGTTGATTGACCACCACAAATAATTAATAGCTTCATGTTCATCTCTCCTTTAAAAATTCTATAACTTCTTTTAAATGCATACCATTAGAACCCTTAACTAATATGACATCATCTTTTTCTAATATATCATCTAAGAATAGAATCAGGTCTTGATTATTCTTAAAATGATAAGCATTTTGCATCCCTTTTTCTGTCACCGCATTGATAATATACTTTGATGCCCTACCAACACATAACAATATATTCACATCAGATTCTACAACCTTATAGCCCACCTCTTCATGGAGTTTTTGCTCATAATCACCTAATTCTAACATATCGGCCAATATAGCTATTTTACGATTGGGATATTGTGATAATACATCTAAGCTTGACTTCATAGAATCCAAATTCGCATTATAAGTACCGTCAATAACAGTCATATCATTAAGTTCTAAAATATCCATACGATTCTTAGTTAACTCAAAATGTTCTATACTTGCTATACATAAACCCATATCAATATCTAATGATAATCCAATTGCGATAGCAATCAAGGCATTATAAATAAAATGCTCTCCAGCTACTGGTACATGAACTTGATATGTCTGGTTATAAACATCAACTTTAAAATAAGAATCACTAATACGTAAATCTATATTATAAGCTTTTAAAAGGCATCTATCATTTTTTCCAACTCTTATTAGCTTATAATCTTTTTCTTCAACAGTGTGTAACATATCATTATCATCATTGATAACTAAAATACCATTATGAAGTCCATCAACAATTTCCATTTTGGCTTTAAGTATATTTTCTCTTGATCCGACTTCTCCAATATGAGCAGTACCTACATTTGTAATAGCTCCAATATCAGGTTTAGCAATCTCTGTTAAATAATGAATTTCTCCCAAATGATTCATTCCCATTTCTAGAATCATGACTTCTTCATCCTGATATCTTAGAATTGTTAAGGGTAAACCAATATGATTGTTGTAATTTCCTAATGTTTTAAGTGTCTTATATTTTTCCTTTACTACACTGTAAATCATATCTTTGGTACTTGTTTTACCAACACTGCCTGTAATACCAACAACCTTCACACTTCTATGACATCTTAAATATCTTGCCATATCACCTAATGCTTTTAAAGTATCATCTACTAAAATAACATTCTTTGAAGGATAATTAATTTCATGCATTGTAAGCGAGGCGCTTGCACCATTCACAAAAGCATGTCTTATATAATCATGACCATCTGCTTTTTCCCCGATAAGAGGAATATACATATCCCCTTCTTTGACTTGTCTACTATCTTGTGTAAATCCTTTGATATCATCATTGATATTTCCACTCAATAGTTTACCATTTGTCGCTTCAAGTATTTCTTTTACTAACATCATATCCCCACCAATCAATATATGCGTATTATAACACAGATTATTATTTATAAAATATAAAATTAAGAAAAGATGTGTTCAAAAAACACATCTATCACTATCTGTATTCTATTGTAGCCTCAGCAGTAACATGTTTTGTCATATGCAATTTTCTTTTAATTTCAATATATACATCTTTTTCACTTATTGTTACTTCTTTCATGTTTTCCCAAGCCCATGTATTGGCTCCATGGACCAATGTCATTAAGTTTATTTTTAAGAAATTATATGTTAATGACTTTACGG
>JAJQDJ010000314.1 GCA_021202205.1 Erysipelotrichaceae bacterium | reverse complement strand
CTTCTCATTTTTGAGAAGGGGAATGTCACCAAATCTTAACTTAATGACATTGGATCAGAGTATGGTTTTTAATCCACGTAATATTCAATATATTGAATATTACAATCATCATATGAAAGTAGTGGTTGGAAATGATAGATACGAAGGTATGATTGATGATTATAATATTATTACGAAAAGATTGGAATATAATCATTTTATTCAGGCCCATCCACATTATCTTGTGAATGCTGCTTATATTATAGAATATAAATCACATGAAATAAGAATGAAGAATTTAGATATTTTACCTACAACTTTGCGAAATATTGATATTAAAAGAGCTATTATGTCTGTAAAGTCATTTCGTGCTTGAAAAAAAGTAACAAAAATGGTAACATGCATTTAGTTATACAACTGACGGAAGTGGAATAGACCACATGGAGTATAATGTTGATAGCCGACCGTCTGGGCAACGTTGCTTGGACGAGTAGGCTCTTTTTTAATTATCAAAAAAATATCTATGAAATTAGATAGATTTATGGTATAAAGTAAGTGTTAAAAGTCCTTGGAAATAAAATAAAGAAGAGGTGTAAAAAATGTTAACAGATGTAGAAATTGCCCAAGCGGCAGAGATGGAACCAATCGTTAAGATTGCAGATAAGGTTGGTTTAAGTGAAGATGATTTAGAGCTTTATGGTAAGTATAAGGCAAAAGTCTCTTTAGAAGCTATAAATAAGCTTCAAAATAATGAAAATGGAAAATTGGTTTTGGTAACTGCAATTAATCCAACACCTGCTGGTGAGGGAAAAACGACAACGATGATTGGCTTGTCACAGGCTTTAAATAAGTTAGGTAAAAAATCAGTAGTCGCTATGCGTGAACCAAGTTTGGGTCCATGTTTTGGTATTAAAGGTGGTGCGGCTGGTGGAGGCTATGCCCAAGTTGTACCTATGGAAGATATTAATTTACATTTTACAGGAGATATTCATGCTATTACAACAGCGAACAACTTAATTGCAGCAATGCTTGATAATTCAATTCAACAAGGAAATCCTTTAGATATTGATACAAGACAGATTGTGTGGAAACGTTGTGTTGACTTGAATGATCGTGCTTTAAGAAATATAGTTGTTGGTTTAGGTGGACGTATGAATGGTGTACCTAGAGAAGATGGCTTTGATATAAGTGTAGCTAGTGAAGTTATGGCTATTCTTTGTTTGGCAACTTCATTAGATGATTTAAAAAAACGTGCTGGTTCTATGATTGTGGCTTATAATCATGCTGGTGAAGCCATTACGGTAAATGATATTGGCGCAACTGGAGCAGTTACATTATTATTAAAAGATGCGATTAAACCAAATTTGGTACAAACATTGGATCATACGCCTGTCTTTGTCCATGGTGGTCCTTTTGCGAATATTGCTCATGGCTGTAATAGTTTCATGGCAACAAATTTAGCCATGAAATTAGGAGATTATGCGATTACTGAAGCGGGATTTGGGGCTGATTTAGGGGCTGAAAAGTTCTTGGATATTAAATGTCGTCAAGCAGGATTAAAACCAGATGCAGTTGTAATTGTCGCAACGGTAAGAGCTTTAAAGATGCATGGTGGAGTTGCTAAAAAAGATTTAGGCGAAGAAAATTTAGAGGCTTTAAGAAAAGGTATTGAAAATCTAGAAAAACATATTGAAAATATTGGAAAATATCATTTGCCATCAGTTGTTGCTATTAATGCATTCCCAACAGACAGCGAAGCAGAGCTTCAACTATTAAAGGAAATTTGTCAAGCTAAAGGTGTTGATGTCGCTATTAGCGAAGTATGGGCTAAAGGTGCTGATGGAGGTATAGAATTAGCTGAAAAGTTACTTCAAGTGTTAGAAATAAAGGAAGCAAATTTTGCACCAATCTATGAATTAGAATTGCCAATTGACGAAAAGATTCGTACAATTGCTAAAGAAATCTATGGTGCTGATGATATTGTATTGACAAAGAAAGTTGTTAATAAAATTAAGAAATATGAAAAGCAAGGATTAGGAAATTTACCTATCTGTATTGCTAAAACTCAATATTCATTATCTGATGATCCCACATTACTAGGAAGACCTACAGGATTTAAAGTCACTATTAGTGATTTGATTCCAAATACAGGAGCAGGTTTTTTAGTAGCTATTAGTGGTGATATCATGCGTATGCCTGGTCTTCCTAAAGTACCAGCAGCTGTGAATATGGATATTGCTGAAGATGGAAAAATCGTTGGATTGTTCTAGGAGGTATGAATGAAAGTTGCAATTATCATGGGTTCTACCAGTGACTTGTCAAAAGTTGAACCTGCTATAGGAATTTTAAAGGATTATGGTGTAGAAGTGAATGTGCGTTGTTTATCAGCACATCGTGCTCATCAAGCTTTAAGTGCATTTATCGAAGAAACTAATAGTGATGGCACAGAAGTCATTATAGCAGCTGCAGGAATGGCTGCAGCATTACCGGGGGTTGTGGCTTCACAAACAGTTTTACCAGTGATTGGTGTTCCTTTATCAGGAGCTAATTTAGAAGGTATGGATGCTTTGCTTTCGATTGTTCAAATGCCTTCAGGTATTCCTGTGGCTACAGTGGCTATTAATGGTAGTAAGAATGCAGCTTATTTAGCATTATCTATTATGTCTATTAAACATGATGAAATTAAAGAAAAATTAATAGCATATCGTCAAGACATGGAAGATGCTGCTTTAAAAGCTAACGAAGAAGTTATGAATAAATATCAATAGGAGGGTTAAAAGATGGCAGAATTATTATATGAAGGTAAAGCCAAACAAGTTTACAAAACAGAAAAGGAAGATGAATACATCATTCATTACAAAGATGATGCAACTGCAGGTAATGGTGTTAAACATGATCAATTTGAAGGAAAAGGTGTTTTAAACAACACTATTTCATGTATTATCTTTGATATGTTAGAAGAAGCTGGTATTGAAACACATATGATTGAAAAAATCAATGATCGTGATATTAGAGTCAAGAAAGTGGAAATATTTCCATTGGAGGTTATTATTAGAAACATTACAACTGGATCATTCTGTAGACGTTTAGGGGCTGAAGAAGGTATTGTTTTGGATGAACCAATTTTTGAATTAAGCTATAAGAATGATGAATATGGTGATCCTTTAATCAATGATGATCATGCTGTCGCTTTAAAACTCGCTACGAGAGAAGAATTAGCTTATATTAAAGAAACGACATTAAAAGTTAATGAATTATTAAAAGAATTTTTCTTGAAGTTTAATTTAAAACTCGTAGATTTTAAAATTGAATTTGGTAAAACAGCTGATGGTCAAATTTTATTAGCTGATGAAATATCTCCTGATTCTTGTCGTTTATGGGATGTCGATACAAATCAAAAGTATGATAAAGATGTCTTTAGACAAGATATTGGTGATTTAATTGATACGTATAAAGAAGTATTGGCACGTATGCAAAGTAAATAGGAGAGAGCTATGGATTATAAAAAAGCAGGTGTTGATATTGAGGCTGGTTATCAATCAGTACAACTTATAAAAGATGCTGTTAAATCTACTTATAGACCTGAGGTCTTAGGTGGTTTAGGTGGTTTTGCGGGAACATTTGATTTAAGCAATATAAAAAATATGGAAGAACCAGTTTTGTTATCTGGTACAGATGGCTGTGGAACAAAAGTTAAGTTGGCTTTTATTATGGATAAGCATGATACGATAGGTATAGATGCAGTTGCCATGTGTGTGAATGATATTGCTTGTTCTGGTGGTGAACCTTTATTCTTTTTAGATTATATCGCATGTGGAAAGAATTATCCTGAAAAGATTGCTACGATTGTTGGTGGGGTGGCTGAAGGATGCAGACAAAGTGAATGTGCCTTAGTTGGTGGCGAAACGGCTGAGCATCCTGATTTAATGCCTATAGATGAATATGATTTGGCTGGCTTTGCAGTTGGTGTTGTGGATAAGAAAGATATTATTGATGGATCGACGATTAAAGATAATGATGTTTTAATTGGTTTAGCATCTAGTGGGGTTCATAGTAATGGTTTTTCATTAGTAAGAAAAGTGTTTGAAATGAGTGCTGAATCACTCAATACTTATTATGATGCATTAGGTAGAACACTAGGTGAAACTTTGTTGGAACCAACACGTATTTATGTCAAAGCATTAAAGAATATTAAAAATCATGGTATTAAAGTTAAAGGATGTTCTCATATAACTGGTGGAGGTTTTTATGAAAATGTTCCTAGAATGTTACCAGACAATGCATTGGCTATTATTGAAAAAAATAGCTATCCTGTTCCACCAATTTTTGATATGATTGCTAAAAATGGTCAAGTCGAAGAACATATGATGTATAATACATTTAATATGGGTATTGGTATGGTGATTGTTGTTGATAAAGATGATGTTGATGAAACATTAAAAGCTATTGAAGAAACCAATGATAAAGGTTATGTCATTGGACATATAGAAAAAGGAAACAAGGGAGTAGAATTATGGTAAAGCGAATTGCAGTTCTTGTTTCTGGAGGAGGAACGAACCTTCAATCATTAATTGATCATCAAGATGAATTTAATGGTGAAATTGTTTTGGTGGTTTCTTCACGTAAGAAAGCTTACGGACTTGAAAGAGCAAAAAAAGCTGGTATTCCAGCAGAATGGATTAAAGACCAAGACGTTTTATTAAATAGGTTACAGGAAGAAAAAATTGATTTAATTGTTTTAGCGGGTTATTTAACTATTATTAGCGAAGAAATTATAGAAGTCTATAAAAATAAGATTATCAATATTCATCCTTCACTTATTCCATCATTTTGTGGACCTGGTTATTATGGTTTGCATGTGCATGAAGAAGCGTATAAACGTGGTGTAAAAGTGAGTGGTGCTACGGTTCATTTCGTGAGTGAAGTTGTAGATGGAGGACCAATTATTCTTCAACAAGCGATTGATGTATCTAAGTGTCAATCACCAGAAGAGATGCAAACATTGATTTTAGATAATATTGAACATAAGATATTACCAGAAGCAGTAAGATTATTTTGTTTAGATAAATTAAAAGTTGAAAACGAAAGGGTTGAAATACTATGAAAAGAGCTTTAGTTTCAGTTACAAATAAAGATGGTATTGTAGAATTTTGTCAAAGTTTGGAAAAACTAGGTTTTGAAATTGTATCAACAGGTGGTACACTTAATAAATTAAAAGAAAATGGTATTAATGCTATTGCGATTGATGATGTTACTGGGTTTCCAGAAATTTTAGACGGTCGTGTTAAAACATTGCATCCAAAAGTACATGGTGGATTATTATTTAGAAGAGATGTACCTGAACATGTTCAAACTGTTAAAGAAATGGGCATTGAACCAATTGATTTGGTTTGTGTTAATTTATATGAATTCGAAAAAGCATTACAACAACATAAACCAATGGCAGAAATGATTGAAAACATTGATATTGGTGGACCTTCTATGATTAGAAGTGCTGCTAAGAATTTTAAAGATGTATTAATTGTGACTGATCCAAGTGATTATGATGCTGTATTAGATGCTATTAAAGAAGAAACAGATGATTATGATTTTAGATTAAATTTGGCATATAAGGCATTTAGTAAAACAGGTGCTTATGACGCTATGATTTCACGTTATTTTGCAGGTGTTGTTGGTGATGAATTCCCAGATACACTTAATATTTCATTAAAGAAAACAGAACATTTGCGTTATGGTGAAAACTCACAACAACAAGCTAATAAATATGAAGATTCATTTGTACAAGAATCATTATTGGATTACGAACAACTTAATGGTAAAGAAATCTCATTCAATAATGTTAATGACTTATATGGGGCTGTTGCATTAGTAAGAGAATTCGGTGATCAAATTGTCACTGCTGCTATTAAACATTCTACACCTTGTGGTGTAGCTATTGGAGAAACAGGCTATGATTCTTATATGCGTGCATATGAAGCTGATCCACAATCTATTTTTGGTGGTATCGTAGCTGTTAACTATAAAATCGATGCAGCTACTGCTACGGATATGAAGAAAATTTTCTTAGAGATTGTTGCTGCACCAGACTTTGATGATGACGCCTTAGAAATTCTTAAAAAGAAAAAGAACTTACGTATCTTAAAACTCAATCATTTGGATGCGAGAGAAGCCAAATATGATATTAAATACTTAGAAGGTAAGGTATTAGTACAACAACTCAATACTAAGATGATTGATGAAATGAAAGTTGTTACTGAAGCTCAGCCTTCTAAAGAACAAATTTCTGATATGGAATTTGGTATGAAAGTTGTAAAGTATGTTAAATCTAATGCAATTTGTATTGTTAAGGATGGTCGTACTTTAGCTATTGGTGGTGGACAAACATCACGTGTGTGGGCCTTAGAAAATGCTATTCATAATAATCCTGATAAGGATTTCAAAGGTGCAGTTTTAGCAAGTGATGCTTTCTTCCCATTCAATGATTGTGTTCAAGTTGCCTATGATGCAGGAATTAGTGCAATTGTCCAACCAGGTGGATCTATTAGAGATCAGGATTCTATTGATTTATGTAACGAAAAAGGCATTCCTATGGTCTTTAGCGGATACAGACATTTTAGACATTAATATAAGTGGTGTTATCTTAAATTAAGATAGCACCTTATGTGGTTAGAGAGAGGAGCGAATACAAATGAAGGTTTTGGTTATTGGTAGTGGTGGTCGTGAACATGCGATTGCTTATGCATTACATAAAAGCGAAAAAGTAGATGAAATTCATGCCATTCCTGGTAATCCTGGAATAGCACAAATCGGGACATGCCACGATGGCAGTGTAGAAGATTTAGATGGAATCTTAAAATTTGTCGAAGACAATAATATAGATTTTACTGTTATTGGCCCTGAAGTACCATTATGTATGGGTTTGGCTGATTTATTGGAAGATCATGGACATAAGGTCTTTGGCCCTAGAAAAGAAGCAGCTACATTAGAAGGCAGTAAAGCTTTCTCTAAAGATTTTATGGAAAGACATCATATTCCTACAGCTGCTTATAAAGAAGTGAATAATTATGATGAAGCGATAGATGCCTTAAATAGCTTTGATTATCCTGTGGTTGTCAAAGCTGATGGGTTAGCTGCTGGTAAAGGTGTCATTATTTGTGAAAATGAAGATGATG
Organism: Erysipelotrichaceae bacterium; assembly: GCA_021202205.1. Lineage (GTDB taxonomy): Bacteria > Bacillota_I > Bacilli_A > Erysipelotrichales > Coprobacillaceae > JAJQDJ01. The sequence goes on along the minus strand of JAJQDJ010000314.1, from coordinate 7,372 downwards.
CAAAGCTTGCTTTGAAAAATTTAATGGTTGAAGGGGCATTAGATGGCGCCGGAAACAAGGTTGTATTAGAAGAATTTTTGACAGGTTTTGAATGTTCATTATTATGTTTTGTTGATAATGATACGATTGTACCAATGGTATCAGCTAAAGATCATAAACAAATCTATGATAACAATAAAGGCCCAAATACTGGCGGTATGGGGACAGTATCACCTAATCCATTTTTACCAAAAGGTATGGATGAAATCTTCAAGGCCGAAATCTTAAATCCTTTCATGCAAGGATTAAAAGAAGATCATATTGATTTTAGAGGCGTTATATTTATTGGGTTAATGATTGAAAATAATCAACCTAAAGTTTTGGAATTTAATGTTCGCTTTGGCGATCCAGAAACTCAGGTTATCTTGCTTAGATTAGAAAGTGATTTATTTGATATCATGTATGGCGTATCTACTAATACATTAAAAGATGTTGATGTGAAATGGTCTGACAAGCAAGTAACTTGTTTGGTTCTTGCTAGTGGTAGTTATCCTGCTAGTTATCCTAAAGGGAAAGTTATTACTGGAATAGATCAAGTAGATGATGATATTGTTGTATTCCATGCAGGTACTGCTATCAATGATAATAATATTGTTACAAGCGGTGGAAGAGTGCTTAATATTTGTGCTATAGGTGAATCATTAGCAGAGACAAGAGAAAAGGTTTATAAAGCAGCAGAAGTTATCGATTTTGATGGTAAATATTATCGTCATGATATTGGATTACATTAAGAGGTGTGAAGATGAGTAAGGTTTATCGTGTTTATGTTGAAAAGAAAGAAGCTTATGGTGTAGAAGCAAAAGAAGTTTTTAATAATGTTAAGAGTCAATTAAAATTAGATGGTCTAACAAATTTACATATTATTAATCGTTATGATATTCAAGGTATCAATGAAGATGTTTTAAATCAAGGTATTCCTACTATCTTAAGTGAACCGATGGTAGATAAAGTTTATAGAGAAGATCTTCCTGAAAGTTATGATGCTATATTTGCAATCGAATTTTTACCTGGTCAATATGATCAAAGAGCTGATGCATGTGAACAATGTTTTCAATTATTAACAGGTGAAAAGAATGTTAAAGTTAAATGTGCAAAAGTATATGTTATTGAAGGTCATATTAATGATGAAGATTTAAAACGTATACAGAATTATTTGATCAATCCTGTTGATCAACGCTTAGCTACGTTAGATAAAACTTATGATTTAAGTGATGCCCAGGTTCATATTGATTTTGTACCAGTTATTGAAGGATTTACAGATTATTCAGACGAAGAGCTTAAGCAATATATTATAGATAATGGCATGGCTATGAATCTTGATGATTTAAAAGTGACTCAGGATTATTATCGTGATGAAGAAAAAAGAAATCCTACAGAAACTGAACTGAAGGTTTTAGATACGTATTGGTCTGATCATTGTCGTCATACCACATTTGGAACAATTATTAGTGATATTGATATAGAAGACGGTGCTTTTAAAGAAGTTTTGCAGCAAGATATAGAATCATATAAAGCTTCAAGACATGCAGTTTATGGAATTGATACTGATAGACCATTAACATTAATGGACCTAGCAACTATTGCTATGAAAGAATTACGTAAAGATGGATTATTGGATGATATGGAAGTCAGTGAAGAAATCAATGCCTGTTCTGTAGAACTGCAAGTTCATACAAGTGAAGGTGATGAAGATTGGTTGTTGATGTTTAAAAACGAAACACACAATCATCCTACAGAAATAGAACCATTTGGTGGTGCTGCTACTTGTTTAGGTGGAGCTATTAGAGATCCATTATCTGGGAGAGCTTATGTTTATCAATCAATGCGTATTACAGGAGCAGGGGATCCAAGAAAATCATTAGATGAAACGATTCCAGGAAAACTTCCACAACGTAAAATATGTGTTGAAGCTGCTCAAGGTTTTTCAAGTTATGGAAATCAAATTGGTTTAACAACTGGTTATGTTCATGAAGTCTATGATGAAGGATTTTTAGCCAAACGTATGGAAGTTGGTGCTGTTGTAGCAGCTGCTCCAAAAGATCAAGTGAAACGTTTGATTCCTCAAAAAGATCAGATTGTCTTATTAATAGGGGGAAGAACAGGTAGAGATGGTATTGGTGGAGCTACAGGTTCTTCTAAAAAACACGAATTAAAAACGACTACAACTGCTGGTGCTGAAGTGCAAAAAGGAAATCCAGTAGAAGAAAGAAAAATCCAAAGATTATTTAGAAATAAAGCTGTTTCTGAAAAAATTGTGCGTTGTAATGATTTTGGTGCTGGTGGTGTATGTGTCGCTGTTGGTGAATTAGCACCAGGATTAGATATTGAATTAGATGCTGTGTTAAAGAAATATGAAGGTTTAACAGGTACAGAACTTGCAATATCAGAATCACAGGAACGTATGGCTATTGTTATTAATGCTTGTGATGAAAATTTTATGAAACAAGCATGTTATGATGAAAACTTGGAAGTTGTTAAGGTTGCAACTGTTACTGATACCAATCGTTTGGTTATGCATTATATGGGTCAAACAGTCGTTGATATAGATCGTGCTTTCTTAGATAAAAATGGTGCAAAACGTTATCAGGATATTCATATAGATTTGCCGGATTTCTTACATACACCTATTAATGATCAATTTGTTCAATCATTTACAATGGCTACAAAGGAAGTATTAAAACGTTTATCTGTCTGTAGTCAAAAAGGATTAGTAGAAAGATTTGACTCATCTATCGGTAATGGTACAGTATTATCTCCTTATGGAGGTAAAACTCTAAGAACTGAAACTGAAGGCATGGCTGCCTTAATTCCAGTATTGGGTAAAGAAACAACAACTTGTTCATTGATGAGTTATGGTTACAATCCTGAGATAGCAAAATGGTCTCCTTATCATGGAGCTATGTATGCCATTGTTGAATCTGTTGCGAAGATTGTTGCTATGGGTGGTGATTATCATAAGATTCGATTCTCATTCCAGGAATATTTTGAAAAATTAGCTGATGATCCGTCTCGTTGGGGTAAACCTCTAGCTGCCTTGTTAGCTGCTAATCGTGTTCAAAAAGAATTGATGCTACCATCTATTGGTGGTAAAGATTCTATGTCAGGTTCATTTGAAAATTTGGATGTACCACCAACATTAGTGTCATTTTCAATTGTTGGGGCTGATGTAAAAGATGTAATCACACCAGAATTAAAAGGTCCTAACCATTTATTGGTAGAAGTATTGCTTTCTAAAGATAGCTTCTTTGTTTATAATTTCGATATATTAAAATCACAATATAATTCAATTATGAAGCTTATGAAAGATGGTAAAGTTTATAGTGCTTATACGGTAAAAGATGGTGGTATTATCGAAGCCGTTTATAAAATGGCATTTGGTAATAATATTGGTGTTCATATTGATGATGCTTTACCTTTAAGAACATTACTTAGAAAAGATTATGGTAATATTATTTTGGAAATTGACGGTGAATCATTATCATCATTAGAGAATTATCGTATTATTGGTAATACAGTATCAACACCAGAAGTGACTTATAAACAAGAAAAAGTTACATTGGATGAAGCTTATTCTATTTATAATTCAGTATTAGATGATGTTTATCCGACAACGGCAGTTGCTCCAACAACTGATATGATTGTAAAAGACTGTACAACACGTACCCCATTACATGCATCAAAAGTTTATGATGAAGTTAATGTTGTTATACCTGTATTCCCAGGAACAAACTGTGAATACGATTCTGCAAGAGCATTTACCAATGCTGGAGCAAAAGTCACAACAGTTATTATAAGAAATAAAACAGAAGAAGATATTAAAAAATCTGTGGATGAATTAGAAGTAGCTATCCGTAAGGCTCAAATTATCATGCTGCCAGGTGGTTTCTCTGCTGGGGATGAACCTGAAGGTTCTGGTAAATTCATTGCAACAGTATTACGTAATCCAAAATTGAAAGCAGCTATTACTGACTTATTAGATTATCGTGAAGGGTTGATGATTGGTATTTGTAATGGATTCCAGGCTTTGGTTAAATTGGGATTACTTCCTTATGGTGAAATTAAAACTATGAATGAAGATGACCCAACATTAACATTCAATACTATTAACCGTCACTTATCTCAAATGGTTCAAACAAGAATTTCTTCTGTTAAATCTCCATGGTTAGCTAATGTAGAAGTTGGTGATATTCATACAATTCCTATTTCTCATGGTGAAGGTCGATTTGTAGCTCCTCAAGAAGAAATTGAAAAACTTTTTGAAAATGGTCAAGTATTGACACAATACGTTGATCCTGAAGGTCAACCAACTATGGTATCACCATATAATCCAAATGGTTCTATGTGTGCAATTGAAGGTATTTTATCAGCAGATGGTAGAATATTAGGTAAAATGGGACATAGTGAACGTCAAGGTATCAATAGAAACAAGAATATATATGGTGAAATGGATCAGAAGTTATTTGAAGCTGGTGTTAATTATTTTAAAGGTGGGAAATAAATGGATAAACAAATATTTGAAAGTATGACATTATGTCCTTTAGATGGACGTTATAGTGGTATTAAAGAAGAATTAGGTGATTATTTTTCAGAATTTGCATTAGTAAAATATCGTGTGTTTGTTGAAACACAATGGTTAAGATTTTTAATTGAAAATATTGATAATGATATTTTAGCCAAATTCAACAAAGAAGATATGCATATTATTGAAGATATTGGTTATAATTTTGATTATGAATCATTTATGCGTGTGAAGGAAATTGAAGCTACAACGAGACATGATGTGAAAGCTGTTGAATACTTCATTGATGAAACATTAAAAGATTTAGACTATGATTATCTTATTAGCTTTGTCCATATTGGCTGTACTTCCGAAGATATCAACAATACTTCATATGCTTGTATGATTAAAAACGGTCTTAATAAAGTATGGTTACCCAAAGCCAAACAGTTAAGAGATATTATAGACAAATGGGCCAATGATCATAAAGATGATGCCATGCTTGCTCATACTCATGGACAACCTGCAACACCTACGACTATTGGTAAAGAATTCAAAGTTTATGCTTATCGTATGACTTCTAGTATAGAAAATATTGAAAGTATTCCTATTAAAGCTAAATTCAATGGTGCTACAGGAAATTACAGTGCCATACTAACGGCTTTTCCTAATCTAGATTGGCCGTCACTATCTAAAAAATTTGTTGAAGAGTACTTAGGACTAACTTTTAATCCTTTGACAACACAAATAGAAAGTCATGACTATACATGTCATATATTAGATGGTATTCGTCATTTCAATAATATTGTTGTGGATTTAGATGTTGATATGTGGCTTTATATATCTATGGAATATTTCAAACAAATTCCTGTACAAGGTGAGGTTGGCAGTTCCACAATGCCTCATAAAGTTAATCCTATTCGTTTTGAAAACAGTGAAGCTAATGTTGATATGTCTAATAATATATGCATGGCTTTATCTAATAAGTTACCTAAATCACGTATGCAAAGAGACTTATCAGATTCTTCTTCTCAACGTAACTTAGGCTTAGCCTTTGGTTATTCTCTTCAAGCTATGAATGAAACAATCAATGGTCTTGCGAAATGTGTTGTCAATAAGGAAAAGCTAGCATCTGATCTCAATGATAAATGGGAAGTATTAGCTGAACCAATTCAAACAATGTTAAGAAAATATGGTGTACCTGATGCTTATGATACATTAAAAGCTCTTACAAGAGGAAAGAGTATATCTAAAGAAGATATTATCAAATTCGCTGAAAGTCTTGATGTGTTATCCGATGAAGACAGAGCAACGCTTGTCAATATGACACCTGCTTCTTATATTGGTAAAGCAAGTGAATTGGCTGATATACAATTAAAAGATTAAAAACAGAGACATGAATCTTTGATGGATTTATGTCTCTTTTATGTTATAATACTTGTAAAGGAAGTGATCTTATGGGAATCTATCTTAATCCAGATAATACTGATTTTAAAGAACTGAGGAATTCGACCATATGTGTAGATAAATCTTTATTGATAGAATACACCAATAGTGTTATGAATACTAAAGATAAATATATATGTGTATCTCGACCACGTCGATTTGGAAAAAGTACTGACGCTAATATGTTAGTTGCTTATTATTCTAAAGGATGTGATTCGGCTTCTTTATTTTCAGATTTAAATATAGCTCAAACTTCTACATATCAAGTACATCTTAATCAGCATCACGTTATTTTTATCAACATGCAGGAATTTTATGATAATTGTGATACAATTAAAGAACTAAAAGAGCAACTAAGTCAAATTCTTTTAATAGAATTAAAAGCTGCCTTTGATAATATCCTTTATTATGATGATAAAAATCTGATTATATCTTTAAAAAATATCAATGATCAAGCCAAACAAAAATTTATCTTTGTCATTGATGAATGGGACTGCGTATTAAGAGATAAAGATGCACCTCAAGAAAAAAAATCATTTTTAGTTTTTATGAATTCTTTATTTAAAGATCAGACATATATAGAATTAGTATATATGACAGGCATTTTGCCCATTAAAAAATACAGTAATCAAAGTGCACTTAATAGCTTTGATGAGTTATCAATGCTTAATCCTACACCATTTGAAGAATTTATGGGATTCACAGAAAATGAAGTCAAAAAACTATGTGAAAGATATCAAATGAATTTTAATGAAATGAAGGCTTGGTATGATGGCTATCATTTTAAAAATGGCACATCTGTGTATAGCCCTAGATCCATCAATAAAGCATTAAGAATACGAGCATGTGGCAACTATTGGAGTAAAACATCCTCATTTGAAAATTTAAGATTTTATATTAATCAAAATATTGATGGCATTAAAGAATCCATTGTACAATTATTAGCTGGTGATATGATAAAAATAGATCCAGATATATTTAACAATGATGCTTCAGAGATACATAGTAAAGATGATGTATTAACATATCTTGTTCATTTAGGATACTTAGGATATGACGAATTAGAAAAGAAAGTTTATATTCCAAATAAAGAAGTCTCAGATTCGTTTGTATCAACAATGCGAAAAAGCAAATGGGAGAATACTATATACTTCTTAGAAAATTCTGATAAACTATTCGAAGCTACATGGAATCAAGATGAAGAAACTGTTGCTGAATATATTGAAAAAGCCCATCAAGAGGTATCAATTATTCAATATAATGATGAGAATGCTTTAACATATACAATATATTTAGCTTAAAAACCTCATTTGCACCGTGTGCGTAAATATAGAATAATCTAAGAGTCTAAAAGACACTAATAAATATACATGAGTGGGTAACTGTATA
>JAJQDJ010000269.1 GCA_021202205.1 Erysipelotrichaceae bacterium | reverse complement strand
GTAATATGATTAGAAATGATGAATTTAATTTGACTTTAGTACTACCAAATAATTAGACTATCCACAGTTTATCTATACTCTTATGCAACTGACGAAATAGCAGCTTTGTCTGAAGCAAAGCACATATTAAGATTGGTTCAAAATTATAAATTAGATTATCCAATATATTTAGATTTAGAAGATCCCAGAATAGGAAAATTAACAAATGAACAAATTGAAAAAAATTGTCGTATATGGGTAGATGAAATAGAAAAAAATAATTATTATCCTGGATTCTATGCTTCTTATTATTGGTGGACATCAAAATTGACAGGTGCTTTATTTTCTAAATATACGAAATGGGTAGCTCGTTATGCTGATCAATTAGGAGTAACAGGTTATCAGATGTGGCAATTTACTGATAATGGATTTGTAGAGGGTATTAATTCACCTGTTGATAGAGATATTGCATATGTGGATTTTCCTAAAATTATTAATAATCAAAAAAACACTACTTATAAAGTAGGTGATGATGTCTCATTTGATCATGTTTATATTTCATCTGATAGTACAGTTCCACTTGTTCCATATAGAAATCATGGTATTATTACAAGAATAGTTGATGATGCTAGAAATCCTTATTTGATAGGTGATGGATTAGGATGGATTAATAATGAGAGTATTATTAGTAATGCAAATTATTTATCCAATCCGAGCTATTACGGGCAATCCCTAGTAGAAGCTTTGAAGCAAATAGGATACAATACTTCATTTGAAATAAGAAAACAATTGGCACAAATGAATGGTATAGATAACTATACAGGAAGTGCTAACCAAAATCTTGAACTACTACGATTGTTGAAATTAGGTCAATTAAAGCAATAGGGCAACCTATTGTTTTAATGTTTGTACAATAAAAATATTGCAAAATAACAAAAAATTTGAGATTGTATACATCAATAATAGTGCCCAATTATACTTTTTGAAATAAAAAATTAAATATTGTATTTATTTTAATACAATAGTATAATAGCTGTGGTTTAGGAGGATATTATGGTTTACGCTAAAAGTATCAAAGAAAAAACATGGCAAAAAGATTTGACATCTATTGTATGTGTATGTATTGCATCACTCATTATGTCTATGAATATAAAATCATTTGTAAGAGCAGCTGATCTTATTCCTGGAGGTTTTACAGGATTATCATTATTATTACAGAGAATAGCTTTACAATTTTTCCATCTTTCATTACCTTATTCATTCATTAATATTACATTAAATGCTATTCCAGCTTTTATTGGTTTTAAGATGATAGGTAGAAAATTTACAAGTTATTCAGTAATGATGATTGTATTGAATTCGTTTTTAGTAGATTTGATACCAGTTACACCTATTACATATGATCCACTATTGGTTTCAGTTTTTGGAGGTATATTAAATGGTTTCGCAATTACTATTGCTTTACATGGTCATGCCTCTAGTGGTGGTACGGATTTTATAGCGGTTTATTTATCAAATAAATTTAAAAAATCATCCTGGAGTATAGTATTTGGTATTAATGTTTGTATTTTATTAACAGCAGGATTTTTGTTTGGTTTTAAAGCAGCGATGTATTCTATTATTTTTCAATTTTGTTCTACACAAATGATAGAAAGATTCCATCAAAGAGATCATAAAGTAACATTGTTTATTATTACTGATGATGCTTCTCATATAGAAAATGAATTGATGGCTTATACTCATCATGGTGTGACAAAAGTTGATGGACAGGGTTGTTATTTAAAAGAAAACAAATATATGTTATATACTGTTATAGGTGCAGACGAAGTGAGAGATGTTACGCATTTAGTGAAAAGTCTTGATCCGAATGTTTTTATTAATGTTGTTAAATCTGAAGGTGTTACAGGTAATTTCTTTAGTGAACCGATAGAATAGATGAAGCTCGTCATAGACGAGCTTTTAATGTATGAATATGAATTTTATCTTGTTCTATGATTTGTTGAAATATATCAATTATGACAGGTTCATCAAACATTGATATTTGTGATTGCATAATATTGATAAGTTTATTTTCATTATTGATTATATTTGCAATCATTTTGGAAATAGGTCTTGGATAAATATTATATCCTGGAGACCAGTATTGAAGCAAATTTCCCAAAGTCTTGGATCAACTCCCAATTGATAACATATGTCAGCAAGTAATTCAATATGTTTCATTTCTTCTAGATTGAGTTGTCTAAATAATTGGGATAACTCAGGATTAGTTTCTTTAGTTAATATCATGTTATAAAAATAAAGAGATACATTATTCATTTTAGAATTGATACCACCAATATCTTTAAGTAATAATCGACCAATCTTAGGATTAATATTGAGTTTTTTAAGAGTCTTCGTCATTGATAACCTCCATATTAAAGAATATGGAAAAGTTATATTAATTATTCAAAATTTTTTCAAAAGCGATACGTGGATCTCCAGATTGTAATGTAATATTACCACATAAAAGAAAACCGTTTTTAGTTAGAAAACGTTGCATAGATAAATTATCATGATGTGTATCAATACGAATGCTATGAATATTCTCTTTATTGCATTCTTCTATAGCAAAATCTAATAATTGTTTTGCTAAACCATGACCTTTATAGTTATTATCAACGACTATACGATGAATAACTGCGTAAGGCTGATTCTTTGTTAACCATGCTCCATCAATAACAGCATAATTTTCATCATCTTCTATCGCAAAATACATTGTTCCAATAATATTATTATCATCTAAAACATAGCTACATTTCTTATTGATATCATCTTGTATTTGCATTTCGTTAGGGTAACCATCCTGCCATTGATCAATATTGTTTTCTTTAAAATAATTTTGTGCTTGATGAATTAATATCATTATATCTTTTATATCTGTACTAATTGAATTTCTAATCAAAATACCACCTCAAAGAAGTTATAACATTGTACTCCAACAAAAAACAAGCTATAATAAATCACTAAGGAGTGATTTGATGATTTATCATTTTGTAAAGATTGGTGTATATATCCTTTCTATTGGTTTGGCTATGATATCTTTGAGTTGTTTTAGATTTGATGAATTTATTCATAAAGGTAAAGTAAGAGAATTTTATTTATTTTATATTATGGCATCTATTGTATTAGGATATTTGTTTGCATCGTTTATTATTGATTTTGGAAATCTAAGTTTTAGTTATTTATAAATATATTAAACATATAATGTAATATGAAAACAATATATATAAAACTCATTTGCGTATGTCTATGTATACTTTTAATAAGTAGTTTCCATGAAATAAATATAAAAAATGAAGAATATATTGTCGAAGTTAAAACAGAAGAAGGTATTCTAAATATAGAATTAGAAGAATATTTAATAGGTGTAGTGGCTGGAGAAATGCCAGTTGATTTTGAAATCGAAGCATTAAAAGCTCAAGTAGTGGCGAGTCGTACATTTGTTTTATCGCGCAACTTAAGTGTTGACAATACAACCAATTCACAAGTTTATTTGGATAATGATACTTTGTTGAAACAATGGGGTAGTCATTATGATGAATATATGAGTAAAATTAAACAAGCTATTGAAGAGACATCATATGTAGTGATGACATATCAAAATGAATATATTTCAGCATTATTTTTTTCTTGCAGTAATGGTCAAACAGTTAATAGTGAAGATTATTTTAGTGATGAAGTAGTATATCTTCAATCAGTAGATAGTCATTGGGATGAAGAATTAGATCCTAATTATGAACAAAGTCAAACGTTTACTAAAAATGAATTAGCTTTATTGTTTGATGAAACATTAAATAATATGAGTATTACTGCTTATACTGATAGTGGATATGTGAAAAGTGTCATTGTTAATGATAAAACGTATACTGGTAGAGAAATAAGAGAATTATTATCTTTAGCCTCGTCTTGTTTTAGTATAGAACTTAAAGAAGAGGGTTATGTTTTTACAACTTATGGGAGTGGACATGGTGTTGGTATGAGCCAATACGGAGCACATGGAATGGCCTTGGAAGGTTATAGTTATGAAGATATTTTAAAACATTATTATCAAAATATTGAAATTAAAAGTATAGACTCTTGAGTTTTGTTCATACTTACTTTGAGGTGAAAGTATGTACAAGAAATTTATAGATATAAAGAAAATCGTAGTTGTGACTTTAGCATTGGTTTTATTTTTAGGTGGTGTTGGAATTATTCAAAAATTGCTGGAGGATTCGAATGATGATTTTGAAGATGAATCAGTTGTAAAAGTAGAAGAAAATGATACGACTGTTGCATCAGAAGAATCCGATAATCAAGAAAAGGCAGATGAAACTTTAGCATCACCAGTAGAAGATGGTATTGGTATTGTAAGATATTATTACAACAAAGATGATTCTAGTGAAAAGCAGGAACAATCTTTAATATTATTTGAGGGCGTTTATCGACCAAATGATGGAATAGATTATGCAAAGAGTGGCGAAACATTTAATGTTTTAGCAGCAATCAGTGGTACAGTTACGAAAAAAACTAATGATGCTGTTTTAGGATGGGTTGTAACTATTACAAATAGTGATGATATACAAACAACATATGAATCACTATCAGAAGTCAATGTTGAGTTGAATCAGGAAGTTTCACAAGGTGAGACAATCGGTAAAAGTGGTGAAAATGTTTATGAATCTGATTTGGGTAATCATTTGAATTTCATCTTACAAAAAGGTGATACAATTTATAATCCAGAAAATTATATAGGGAAAGAGTTAACTAGCATATCTTAGGATATGCTTTTTTATATATGCATTTATCTTGATAAATACTATAAAATTAGTAAAATAGACAGTGTAAGTTTTGTTTCAGTTTATATTATATTAATAAAATAGCTATGATTAAAAAATTAACTTGATTATTATTGAAATAATGATAAAATGACGTGAACTTCATATCTTGTTCATGTTTCAATGTTAAATAGATAAAAATTGTAAATTATTTGGGTATTAGGAAGGAAGTAATGTATATGAATAGGTTTTTAGTTGGTATTGATGTAGGATCGACAACAACAAAAATAATGGCCATTGATGACAATAAAAATATATATTTTTCTGATTATCGCAGGCATAATGCGAATCAATTAAAGAGTATCTTTTTTGCTTTATCTTTATTAAAGAAAAAATACAAAGACGAAGACATTGAAATAAAGTTATGTTTAACAGGGTCTGGAGCAAAATTGATTGCTGAATCATTAGGTGTATCATATATTCAAGAAGTTGTAGCCAATTCATTAACATTGCAGGATAATTATGATAATGTGGGGACAGCTATTGAATTAGGTGGACAAGATGCTAAAATTATTTTTTTCCATAAAGATGAAAATACTGGTTATTTAGATGTTTCTGATATGCGTATGAATGGTAGTTGTGCTGGAGGAACAGGAGCTTTTATTGATGAAGTGGCTTCTATTTTAAAAGCAAATATTGAAGATTTTAATGATTTAGCGAGTCATGGTCAATGTGTTTATGATATTTCTGGTAGATGTGGGGTTTATGCTAAAACAGATATCCAGCCTTTATTAAATCAAGGTATTGCTAAAGAAGATTTGGCTTTATCATCATTCCATGCTCTTGCAAAACAAACGATTGGTGGTCTTGCGCAAGGGTTAGAAATTAAGGCACCGGTTGTATTTGAAGGTGGGCCACTTACATTTAATCCTAAATTAATTGATGTGTTTAAAGAAAGACTTCATTTAAGTGATGAAGATATTATCATACCAGAAAGATCAGAGCTCGTTGTGGCTTATGGAGCAGCATTATCATTAATGACCATGTTTGAAGATGCTCCATATCATCCAATATCATATTATAAAGAAAAATTATCACATATTCATAATAATAAAAAAGATGCTCCACATACTTCTGAACCGTTTTTTAAAAATGATAATGAGAGAGATGAGTTTTTAAAAACTCATGCTTTAAAGACAATTGAACCTATACAATTTGATAAAAAGGAAATCAATGCATTCTTAGGTATTGACTCAGGTAGTACAACAACAAAGTTTGTATTAATAGATGAAGACGAGAATATCTTAGATTCATTTTATGCATCGAATGATGGCGAACCATTAATGGTTGCAAAAAAAGCACTTATTGATATTCGTGAAAAATATAAGAAATTAGGTATTAAACTTCATATATTAGATGCAGGAACGACTGGCTATGGAGAAATGTTGTTTGCTAATGCTTTTGGTCTAAAGACTCATCAAGTTGAAACAGTAGCGCATGTAAGAGCTGTTGAAAAATATGTTAAAGATGCGACTTTTGTATTGGATATTGGTGGTCAGGATATGAAAGCTATATGGGTTGAAAATGGAACAATTACTAATATTGTCGTTAATGAAGCTTGTTCATCTGGATGTGGTTCATTCTTAGAAAATTATGCTTCTTCATTAAATATTCCTGTAGAAAGAATTGCTGAAGTAGCGTTTGATTCTAAGGATCCAGCAGTGTTAGGTAGTCGTTGTACAGTATTTATGAATAGTAGTATTATTACTGAACAAAGAAACGGTAAAAAATCTGAAGATATTATGGCAGGTTTATGTCGTTCAATTATTGCGAATGTTTTTACAAAAGTTATTCGTATTTCTAATTTGGATTCTTTAGGTGATCGTATTGTTGTACAGGGTGGAACATTTAAAAATGATGCAGTTCTTTGTGCTTTAGAACAATATATTGGTAAACCAGTCACACGTGCGCCTTATCCTGAAATTATGGGAGCTATTGGTATTGCATTGATTACGAAGGAAGAATATGAAGCTGATTCTCCAGAATTTGATTTGGATCAATTAGATAGTTTTAGCTTTGAAAGAGAAGCGAATGTAACTTGTCCATTTTGTAATAATCATTGTCATAGAACAGTTATACGTTTTTCAAATGGAAATTCATGGATAACAAATAATCGTTGTGAAAATGGTGAAATCTTAGGTGATATTAAAGATGCCTCAGTAAGACAACAATTAAAAGAAAAGAATCAACAAAAAAATAAGACACCTAATATGTTTGATTACCGTGAAAAGTTATTATTTAAAAACTATGATTATACAACATTGTTAGAGAAAAATAATATAAAAATTGGATTACCTAGAGTATTATCTTATTGGGATAATATGCCATTTTGGACAACATTCTTTAAAACATTAGGATTTGATGTTGTATTATCTGATAAGAGCACAAGAGAAATATATGAAAATGGTTTACAAGCCGTTTCATCAGATACAGTTTGTTTCCCTGCTAAATTGGTTCATGGACATATAAGAAATCTTAGGGATAAAAAAGTAGATCGTATCTTTATGCCTACGATTACAACAATTCCAAGTGAAAACACGGAAGATACAAGTCAATCTATGTGTGCGATTGTTAAGGGATATCCAATGGTTATTAGGAACTCTGATAATCCTGAAAAATGGGGTATTCAGTATGATAATCCATTGTTTCATTGGTATAAAGATAGTGATAGGAATAGACAATTACCAGAATATATGAAAGAAACTTATGGTATAGATAAAGATATTACTCTAAAAGCTATTGAGCAGGCTGATAACGCACAAAATACATTTAGAAATGATTTATATAAAGAAGGACAACGTGTTTTAGATATGGTAGAAAAAGAAAACAAATATGCTATTATATTAGCTTCTAGACCATATCAAAATGATGAATTGGTTAATCATAGTTTACCTGACATGTTAATTAATATGGGAATTCCAGTATTAACAGCTGATTGTCTTCCACAGGCGAATTCTGTCGATTTAAGTCAAAGCCGTATTGATATAGTCAATAACTATCATGCTAGAATGTTATCCAACGCCATTTTAGCAGCAACTAATGAATATCTTCAATATATTCAAGTTGTTAGTTTTGGTTGTGGACATGATGCTTATTTGTCTGATGAAATTATTAGATTGATGAAAGAAATATCTAATAAGAGTCCTTTAGTTTTAAAATTAGATGAAAGTGATGTACAAGGACCATTACGTATTCGTGTAAGATCATTTATTGAAACAATATCACGTAAAGATAACAGATTAGATATACATGAATTGAAAGATCCTTATCCTGTTAAATTTACAAAAGAAGACAAAACAACAAAAACTGTCCTTATGCCAAATACCTCTCATGCTTTTAGTAGAGTTATGTCAGCAGCAATGGTTAAACAAGGTATTAAGGCTGTACCATTGGAATATGGTAGAGAAAGAGCTATAGAACTTGGTAAACGTTATGTTCATAATGATATTTGTTTCCCAGCACAGATTGTTATCGGAGAAGCATTGGCAGCTTTGGAATCAGATAAATATGATGTTCATAATACGGCAATAGCACAAGGTAAATATATAGGTGACTGTCGTTTAACACATTATACAGCTTTAACGCGTAAAGCTTTAGATGATGCTGGATATAAGGATGTTCCTATTCTTACAAATGATGATGTTGATTATCACAATGTGCATCCTGGTTTTAGAATGAGTATAGCTTCAGCCATGCGTATTGCTTTTGCTTTACCAATGATTGATATATTAGAAGAATTATTAAGAAAAATAAGACCTTATGAACTAATTGTTGGTAGTGCAAATGAAGCATTTGAAAAAGCCATGGATTATTTGATTGATGGCTTAGAAAAACATGGAATCAATGGTGCTAAGAACGGCTTTAAGAAAGGTATCAAGGTTATGAAAGATATACCTTATGATCGTAACCATTTAAAACCAAGAGTATTAATTGTTGGCGAATATTTATTGAACTTCCATCCTGGTGCTAATCATGATATCGAAGATTATTTAGAAAAGAATGGTTTTGAAATTATTGAAGCAAGAATGACAGATGTTATAAGAAAAACATACTTTTATCAGGACAGCCAGGATAAAGAATATCATTTAGATAGGCCAATAGATAAGAAAGTATGGTATGCTGTTGCTAATAATGCATTTAATATAGCGCATAATTTAGCGGATAGTATTGCGAAAGAACATCCACTCTTTGAAAAAACAACACGTATTCAAGATTTAACGCATGATAGTGATCCTATAATCCATCATACTTTTGATGCAGGCGAAGGTATATTGATACCTGGAGAAATACTTCATCATGCAAAGCATGGATGCAAAAACTTTATTATACTACAACCATTTGGTTGTTTACCAAATCATGTGGTAGGTAGAGGAATTTCAAAGAAAATCAAGGAATTATATCCTGATGTTCAGGTTTTACCTTTGGACTATGATCCTGATGTTAGCTTTGCAAATATTGAAAACAGATTACAAATGTTGATTATGAATGTTAAGAAAGCTTAGAACTAACACTTGTTAGTTCTTTTCTTATGACAATTCTTGTTGTAAAATAATATCAGGAGGTAGATTATGAATACATATTTAACATTTGATGTTGGTGGTAGTGCTATTAAATATGCACTTATTCAGGAAGATTTAACCATTGTAGAAAAATCCAGTGTTCCTACACCTTTGGATACATTAGATAATTTTGTAGAAACAATAGGTAAAATTTATGACAAATACAAAGATAATATTAAAGGTATAGCTATGAGTATGCCAGGTATTATTGATCCTGATAAAGGTTATCAATATACAGGAGGAGCCCTTCGTTATATTGCAGATTTAAATACTGTAGAATTATTACAACAAAGATGTCCAATAAATATGACTATTGGTAATGACGCTAAATGTGCTGCTAATGCAGAAATTGGTTATGGTAGTCTACAAGATATTCAAGATGGTGCAGTTGTTATACTTGGAACTGGTATTGGTGGATGCTTGATTAAGGATCACCAAGTTCATACTGGAAAACATTTTAGTGCTGGAGAATTTTCATTTATCAAAACAGATTTTCATGATGCTTTAACCTGGGATAGTGCCTGGTCTACACGTAATGGTATTACGGGATTACTGGCAAGAGTGCAGGAACAATTAGAGACAGATGAAGAATATAGTGGGTTTGAAATATTTGAGTTGGCTAATAATGGTAATGAAAAAGTGATGGAAGGTATTAATCAATTTGCTTTTGAAGTCGCCACACAAATATTTAATGTTCATATTATTTTTGATTGTGAAAAAGTCGCTATTGGTGGAGGAATCAGTGTTCAACCATTATTGATTGAATTGATTCAAAAGAATTTAGATAATATATTTGATCATTTGGGATTTGGAGTTTTTAAACCTGAAATAGTACCTTGTCATTTTAGAAATGATGCCAATCTTATTGGTGCATTATATCAACATATACAAACATATAAAAAAGTAGAAACACAATGATGTTTCTACTTTAATATTTTTAAGGCTTTTTTATAATTTTCTTCATTAAAATATCCATCAGTAATATGAACAAAATGATTCACCAATTGATGTAAATCCATATCATCTAAGGCTACATAATTATCAATATCGTTAAGTCTAACATAATCCAGAATTTCAATTACTCTTTGATAAGTAAACATAAATAGTTGACTATCTGGATTAATATGATATTGTTCAGGAATTTCAATATTATGATAAAAGTCAGTTTGACCAATAACATATTGATCTAAACTGTGAATTTTTAATAATTTAACCATATAATCATATCCAAGATAACGCCATCCTGTAGATAATACTATTTTCGCATCTGTTTGTTTTATTAATTCTTTTAAATAATCAATAGCTTCCTGTTGCCAATCTAGACATAATGCAGCAACGTCGATTTTATTCATATCATAATAACTTTCATCATTAAACTTATCAACAACATCTTTTACGACTTTATCTAAATCACAACGAATACGGTTCGTATTATAGAATGGCTGCATTACACCATCAATATCTAAAAATATCACTTTCATTTTGATCACCTATATTGATTATATCAAAAAAGACAATATTTGTTAAAAAATATTGCCTTAATTATATTATTTGCAAATTTCATCAATCCATGCAAACAATTCATTCAAATCATAATCACCACTATGTGGAGTATTCCATGGACTTGCATAGTCAACTTCAAATCCTCTATTCATCAAAGATAAAGCTAGTATTGCTGAAATAGATAATGATGTATCTCTATCTACACTACCATGTCTAATACGCCAATGTTTTGTCTTAGTGACATTTTTGTCATCTAAATAGTACATTGGATTCATTAATTTAATATATTCTTCTTTTGTTTTAGTACCATTAACCAAACTATGTTTGTAGCTATAATCTGTAAAATGCTGATTATGGAATTCGTCGTTTTCTGGACTATGAAGTTCTAGATTATCGAAGGCTGGAGCATTTTTCATTCTTGTTATATCTTTACAATATGCTAAGTAATCAATATCTACAATTTTATGACCTTCATATATTGCCCAGGAAATATTTTGAGCATGAGCCTTGTTTCCAGCATCAATGACTAAGCTTTTTATATATTCTTTAAATGGGCCATTACCATTTTCATCTAATGTGAGAGGATTACCATCTTTGTCTTTAAGATTTAAAGAATTGACATATGATGGAAATAACTTTTCTAAATCTTTTGATACTTTTATTTCATCATTTGTCATATCTTCATCAACCATAGAGAATGTTGGTCTACCACCTTCATTTTTCATATTCTTACGATGTACACTATAAACGTTACTAAATTGCCATTCATAGGCCATATCAGCATGATCTAAATTTGTGATAGGACAATAACAAGATGCACCATAGATTGCATCATCTTCATCATAGGCATCAATTTCATCTAAATACTTTTGATAATCTTTATGATTACCAGTCATACCAATTAATGCAGACAAAGCTCCACCAGCGCTTGTTCCATTGGTAATAATCTTTTGTACATCACCTGGTAATTCATCTTTTATGCTTCTTATAAATCTTACAGCAGCCTTATAATCTACAATAAATGCAGGAGCTAATCCATCATCTACACCCCTTCCTCTAATAAAAGGAGAAACCACAATATAACCATGAGTTAAAGCAGCACTGATTGTATGATGTTTATTATCATTTTCTGGATCTTGAATAGGCCCATAACGATAACCACCCACTGCATTAGGCATAAAAATAGGTGCATTATTTTTATTATATTCATTGATACTTTTATCTTCGTAATATGCAGTAGGAACATAGATGTTCATTTTTTGCATATCATGTATTGGATTTTTTACATAAGTTACGTTGCTATATTCTCGATAGGTAACAGTTAAATCATTGAAAGTACATTCTTTAATTGTGTATTCATTTAATTTCATTTTAATAGTTCCTCAATATCTTTCTTTACAATTTTCATAACTTCATTCATTTCTTCATTTGTAATATTATCAATGTGTATGCCACATATACATGTGACAACACATCGATATTTTAACACAGCTTTTTCTACATACATTCTTGCTACTATATCATCTTTATGGGTTAACCTGTTATAGGTATTCATGGTGACATGAACCTTGTTATCTTTGATATATGGGTCTCCTGTTACAACACTACCGATATGTCCGTTTTCATTTTGAACAAGAATAACTTTATCTTTTCCCATTGATTTCAATTCGCTTTTTATTTCTATTTTTCTCATATTGCTCCTTTTTGTGATATACTTATATTAGGTGATAAAAATGACTATTGATCAAATACAGTATTTTTGTGCTATATGTCAATATAAAACATTTTCTCATGCGGCATTTGAATTACATATAACTCAATCTTCTTTATCTAAACATATTATAAAATTAGAAAATGAATTAGATACTCTTTTATTCGATAGAACTCATCGACAAATAACATTAACCAAAGCAGGTGAGCAATTCTATCAAGATGCTAAGATTCTTCTTAAAGATTATAATCAAATGATGAATCATTTAGATGTATTAAAAGATAATACTCAAAATACAATACATATAGCTATGTTACCAATATTATCACAATATAATTTGTCATCAAAATTAGATAATTTTAATACTCAATACCCTTCTTATCATGTTGAAATAGATGAAATAGAAGAAAGAGATATTCAAAGTATGTTAAATAATCAATATGATATCTATATTTTAAGAGGTCATATGGATTTACTAAATTATAATAAGATTCTTCTTTATAAAGATAAATTAACAGCTGTCACTTCTTATAAACATCCACTTTCTTCTTATGACGAAGTATCAATACTAGATTTTAAAAATAATGAAATATTATTACCACCACAATATACAACAATTGCTCATATTGCTCTAGAAGAGTTTGATAAATTGAATTTTCATCCAACACATATTCGATATGGTCGATTAGAAACAATCTTATCATCACTTAAAGATTATAATGTTGCTTTTGTTATGGAAAAGACATTATCGATGTATCATTTATCTAATTTATGTATGCATACACTATCTAAAGAGGTATATGGTAATATATATCTATATTATTTACCATCTCATAAATCATGTATACAGGATTTTATTTCCATGTTTTAAAATCATCTACTTGAATATCAAATGGAGATAAGATTTTACCTATTAAATGGGTTTCCATATCTTCTATGGTTTGAGGATGATTATAATAAGATAAAACAGGAGGAATAATATATATATTGCTTAATTTTGATAAATAAGAAAGATTATCTAGATGAATAGGAGATAAAGGAGCTTCTCTTGTTACTAAGATAAGCTTTCTTTTTTCTTTAATCATTACATCTCCAGCTCTTAATAATAAGTTATCTGAATAACCATGAGCCAAGCCCGCTACAGTTTTCATAGAACAAGGAATAATAATCATACCGACCACCTGAAACGTTCCACTAGCAATTGCAGCCCCAATATTTGAATAATCATAAACAACATTCGCTAAATTATAAAATTCTTCAACAGAATGTTCACATTCATAAGGAATAGTTATTAAAGCACTTCGACTCATAACCAAATGTATTTCTATATCATGCTTTTTTAATTCTTCTAATAAGTGATAAGCCAAAGGCATGCCACTTGCACCAGAAATACCAACAATAATCTTTTTCATCTTAATAATCCTTTAGCCAATGTGTTGGATCAACTTCCTGGAATTTTGCTCTTTCAAAACGATCTTTTTGATCAAAAGGAACGGTACAATCAAAGATTGCTTTGCAGGCTACGCCACTTGCACGAATATGAGAAGAGTAAGCAGGTTGATTAGATGGATCTAATGGATGGCATTGAACACCAGGAATAGTAATTAAATCAGTATCTGCCTGAAATCTTGTCGTCATAGCCCACATAACATCTGACATATCAAATGGATCAACATCTTCATCAACTAAGAAAACATGTTTTAATTCAGCAAAAGCACTGAAAGCAAGTAATGCAGCTTGTCTTTGACGACCTTCATCAGATGGAATAGATTTTTTAAATTGTAAAACAGCAACATATTTTCCTCCACCACATGAAGCATAATAAACATTTAACAACTTACCTGGCATAGCTTTATCAATCATAGTCAAAATACTAGCTTCTGTAGGAATACCAGCCATGGAAACATGTTCTTCACTAGGACCAATACATGTTTGCATAATTGGATTTTTTCTTGTAGTCAAGGCTTTAACCTTAATAATTGGAAGCTCAGGATTAGCAGGACCACAATATCCAGGAAATACTGGCATAGCCTTGCCAGTATTAGAATTGATATCTTCTCTTATACGTTTATATGGTAGGATTTCTCCTTCAATAACATATTCAGCATTGGCAATAGCTCTTTCATCAATAGTTAAACATTGAACTAATTCAACGGGTTTATTTCTAATAGCACCGGCTACTTGTAATTCATCATAACCTAATGGTGTAGTTGGGGCTTCAAAACATGATCCAATTTCAATAGCAGGATCAACACCAATACTAATAGAAATAGGTAAGGCTTCGCCTTTTGCTTCAGCAACTTCTCTAAAATAGACAATATGTCTTGCTCCTGGTTTTAAGAAAATAGATATTTCATCTTTTGATT
Source organism: Erysipelotrichaceae bacterium (assembly GCA_021202205.1). Taxonomy (GTDB): domain Bacteria; phylum Bacillota_I; class Bacilli_A; order Erysipelotrichales; family Coprobacillaceae; genus JAJQDJ01. Next base: position 458 of record JAJQDJ010000269.1, on the reverse strand, counting down.
GTAAACACATACGATGAATCGTAACATCAGATTCTCCTGTATCAGGATTATGAGCATAGCACATACCTAATGTAATATAAGGGCCAGCATCTTCAGGTGTATTAGTCGGTGCAGGTTTTAATTTTCTGATATCAAAATCAGGATCATCTGCATAATACTTTAATTCCTGGCATTTAGCTTGATCATTAGGAATTACAACAGGTGGCACAGGATTTTTAACAGAATCTTTTAATAAGAAACCTAATATTTTAGTATCACAATTAAGGATTTTTCCAACTCTTTCTCTACTAGCCATAACACCAATAATAACTTTAGCATCGCTATGTCCCTTAACATTATTAAAAATCATGGCAGGACCCAATGTCATTAAGTTAAGATTTGGTGACATTCCCCTTCTCAAAATGAGAAAGGGTCTTTTTTATTTAACTGTCCATTTTACAGGCCTATTTTAGTATCAA
>JAJQDJ010000067.1 GCA_021202205.1 Erysipelotrichaceae bacterium | reverse complement strand
TTCTCATTTTTGAGAAGGGGAATGTCACCAAATCTTAACTTAATGACATTGATTAGCATATATACGTACAATTGATGAAGGTATCCATAAATATCAAGAAAAATTAGGTATAACACAGCACGAATTAGAAACAGCACAAAAAGATTATGAGATTTGTAATACGGCTTATCAGGAATATTATTATCAAATTAATAAAGAATTTGAAGTCCTACGAATCAATAATGAACAGCTAAAACAAATGATTAATTTATTAACTGACTATGAAGCAACTAGAAACTATCATCCAATATATCAAATAGTCCGAAATCAATATAATAAACAATACAGTGATTTTGATCATGCTAAGACAATCAAAGAATTAGAGCTTCAGTCATTAGATGATACTTATGTCCAAGTCAAACAAGAATACGACGATGTATTGAATCATAAAGATATAGAACCTGAACATGATGATTATGTTGATCAATTTCGTCAATATTTGGATGAAGAAAACATTTCTTATCAGCCATTTTATCAATTATTAGATTTTGATGAAAATATGAGCGAAGATCAAAAGAATAAAGTAGAAGAAATATTAAGTCAAATGAAATTATTAGATGCTATTATTGTAAGTGATACATATGACGATAAGATTAAACAAATGGCTCATATTGGTCATGATTACTTTTTATGGACAAATAAAGATTTAAGTAACATCACACCAATTTCTATTATCTATCCGTTTGATAGTCAACAATTAAAAAGCATATTGAATCAATTAGGAATCAATGATAATCAAGATATAATTATTGATGATTGTTATTTTAAGTCTGGAATTATTGAAGGTAATATTGTGGGAACTTTACCATTTAGTTTTATTGGCTATAAGAGACGTCAAGCTTTAAGAAAGCAACGTCTTGATGAACTACAAATACAGCTTAATACTTTACATCAAAACATTGAAAATACACAAAGTAATATTCAGACAATCAAGAATAATTTAGAGTTATTAGATGACGATTTAAGTGATTTTAAAGATGATAAAGAATTAAAAGCATGTTTAGATGCTATTGATACTTATCAAAAAGAAATATCATCGACTTCTAAGCTGATTAATGAACAATATAATCTTAAAAACAAAGAAAATGAAAAAGCACGTGTGATATATGATGATATCAAGATGGTATCATCAAAACTCATGATTGACTTGTCTAAAGAAGCAGCACAAAATCGTTTGCAGGATATTTCAGATTATGAAATTCATTTAGATAATTTCAAAGATGCTATGCAACAAACAACTCATAGTCAAGAATTACTCATAAGTCATCAAGATAAAAAAGCAGGATTACTCATAGATATTGATGAATTAAAAAGTGAAATTGATAACATTAAAAAATTCATAGAAGTCAATATCCAACAAAAAGAAATCATCACCAAACAATTAGAAGACTTTGGTTATAAAGATAAACAACAAAAACTAGAAGTTATAGATAAAGAATTAAAATTAATCAATGATACTTTACTACAAATATCTTCTCAATTGGTAAAAAATGAAACAACGCAAGCTTTTAGTCAAGATGCTCTTAATCAGTCTTTAATGGAATTAGAAAAACAAGAAGTTATCAAAGATCACTATTATGAAAATCTTCTACAAGAAGTTAATTATGGATTCTTTACTAATGAAAAAAACATGAAAAAAGATTTAAGAACACTAAACGGCCAAAATAGAAGTAATCGTCATATCAATGATTATTTTAGTGGTTTACAAAATGTTTTCTTTGAACAGGCTGCTTATTTATCAGAATATCATTTGATGCATGAAATTGATGAACTTGCTTATGGGGTTGATGATCTATCAGGACATTTCATCATTAAAGCTAACCATCAAGGTAAAAGAATACCTTTTTATCAATTGATTCAAATACTCAATGATAATATTGAATCGCAACAATTATTAGTGCAAAAGAAAGATCGTGAAATATTTGAAGAAATATTATTGAATACCATTGGTAAAAAAATTAGAACACGAATTCAATCGAGTAAACGTTGGGTGGAAAAGATGGATCATTATATGCGATCAATGAGAACAAGTAGTGGTTTAGAGATTTCTTTGAAATGGCGACCACAAAAAGCGATGGATGAAGATGAGATGGATACTTATCGATTGGTTCAATTATTAGAAAAGGATTATCGTTTACTTAAAGATAGTGATCGAAAAAAATTATCTCAACACTTTAGATTTAAAATTAATCAAGCAAGACGTATAAGTTTAGATGATCATACAACGGCTTCATTTCATTCATTGGTAAGAGATGTGATGGATTATCGTCAATGGTTCCAGTTTACATTATATGGAGAAAAACCAGATGAAAAGAAAAAAGAAATAACCAAGAATGTGTTTGAAAAATACAGTGGTGGTGAAAAAGTTATGGTCATGTATGTGCCTTTATTTTCAGCTGTTGCTGCAAGATTTGAAAATGCGAAAGATGATGCACCACGTTTGATTGCTTTAGATGAAGCATTTGCTAGAGTCGATGAGAATAATATTGGTAATATGTTTGAATTGATTGCTAAATTTGATTTTGATTATGTGATGAATTCACAATCGCTTTGGGGTGATTATGAGACATGTCCAAGTTTGGCTATTTATGAGCTTTATCGTCCAGATGGTCAAAAGTTTATTTCGCATATTGCTTATGAGTGGGATGGGCATGCTAGAAAGGTTAAATTTTAATGGATGAATGTATTCAATATTTTAAGCAAGCTGCTTTTAAACGTTTTATACAAGCTTGGACGCTTAAATATCAAAGCTTGGGTCATTTAGGTGGAAAGATCGTTTTAAATGACCTATCTACTAATGAACAAGAAGATTTAGGCTTATTATTGGGGTTGGATTTATCTGGTGGTACTTTAACTTTAACATATACTAAGTTTATGAAAGACTGGAAACAAACAAAATTTGGTGATATAGACTTTTTGGATGTATTAAAACAATTACAGAAACAACCTCTTTACTCCAATGATGAATTAAAATCTATTAAACAACAAGCACAAACAAAGTTTAAGCAAAACATTCTTGATACTTATAAAGATATTTATGCTTATGATTGGCTAATCAATTATTTTGATAGTGATCATCTTGTCAATAAACAAATTATTGATAATCCTGATTATAATAATTTGTTATGCAATGTTTGTGATGCCCTTAATCATTTGCCTATATATCAAAATAAATATGAATCTTTAGCTATATTTTCTCAAAATATGACTAAAGATCCTCATTACTTTGATGAAGGTCACGCTAAAGAATTATTACTCAAAGGCATAGAATATATTTATAACATTGATTATTCTAGAAATGTTGAAAGCATCAATGAAACATTGTATTGTGCAGGTATTTATAAGGATGATTTATCTAATTATTGTTATATATGTCATATTCAACCTAATAGTATTCATAAAGCATGGCAAGCGTTCTATGAATTGTATGAACCTTGGAATATGAATTTATATAATATTTTGCATATTCATAGCAACTTTCCAAAAATGCCAATATTTATTTTAGAAAATCCTTCGGTATTTAGAAATCTATGTGATTTTATCAAAGAACATCGAATTAATGTTGGTTTAATATGTAGTAATGGACAATTGAATTTTTCAACATATTTATTATTAGATAAACTAGTTGAAAGCGATTGTACTTTGTATTATGCTGGTGATTTTGATCCAGAGGGATTATTGATTGCTGATAAACTGAAACAACGTTATAGGCATTTAAACTTATGGTGTTACGTAGAAAGTTATCTTATTCACTATGGTATCAAACAAGATAAAATATCATCCAAACGTCAAAAAATCCTTTTAAATATCCAAAATTCAACATTAAAAAATATTTCTCAAAATATTATTGAAATCAATTTATTTGCTTATCAAGAAGGTTTTATTGAAGAATATCAAAAATCTCTTATGAATTTTTCATAAGAGATTTATTTTTTTGTTGAAATTATTTTGCGAATAGTGTATACTTGATCTTGTCACAAAACATGCCGCATTCGTATATTGGTTATTACGTCGCCTTGCCAAGGCGAAAAGGTGGGTTCGATTCCCACATGTGGCTTTTTTATTTTGTCTAAAAAAGGATTGAATCATGATTCAATCCTTTTATAATGGTAAATCTTTTCTTTTGAATCTTACAATACCAGCCACATAACAAACCACTGCAATGACTAATAGCACACCTAATTTCCAAATAAATGTATCATCAACACTGCTCGTACCAATAGTGGAAATGGCATCAATATCAAATAAACTTGAAATCGTTAATTTATTAAATACAGATAATTCTTCAACACCCATCCCAGTACTTACTAAACTATCTGAACCAAACAAGCCAATTAAAGAAGCCAAGAAGAACCAGACTGTCAATCCACCACCAAAAGCCATAGAATCTCTTGAAAGTGACGCAAAACAGCTACCAGCATAACATATACCAGCAATAGCTTCGCTTAATAAATACATACCTAGATAACTGACAACAATTCTTGTCACTTCAACTTCTTCATAAATAATAAATGAAGAAATTACTCTAGCTGTGCAGGTGAGTGCTATCATGATAAATGGTGCAACAATGAGATATACTGCGTGAGTAATTGCTACAGCATTTCTTTTTGTTGGAGTTGATAATACAAAAGCCATCGAACCACTATCGACTTGATTAACCATCAATGAATTGGCAACGACTACTAAAAATATGAGCATTGGTAATATTCCTATAATTGTAAAATACATGGTAGACATTAATGATGTCATATCCATATTACTCATGTTACTAATTAAATCTGATGAAACACCCATGGTCTCAAACATCGTATTCATCATATCCTCGATATCTAAATCATCACCACTAAAGCATCCTTGAACTGAACTTAAAGCATAGACATATTCGAATTCACGAACATAAGTATCAATAGAAACATCTGATGTTTCAAGTTTTGTGATAACAGCTTTTAAATCATCAACACTTAATTCCATATCGCTCTGAGCATTCGTAAAATCGAAAACTGTTTCATATAATGTCATATCATTGGTACTTACAAAATCATCATAAGATAATTCTGTACCCATTGCACCATTATAGGATGCCATAATATATAAATAAGAATAAAAATCAGTTTGGGCATCATTCACATCATCTCCACCATTTCCACTACCCATCATACTACTGGCATAATTAATAACTTCGCTCATTAAACACATGACTAAAGTGATAATAATCATTAATACTAGATTAGATTTAATATCTTGCATTATGAGTGGATTAGAAAAATATTTTGTTGTTTTCTTTTCATCCATTGATTTGAACCTCCTTATAAACATTGGTAAAGTAATCTTCTAAAGTTAAATGTTGTTCCTCTAATGATTGAATACTATATATGCTTAAATTCTTAAATAAGTCTGATATTTGATCTTTAAAAATATCTATGCTACATTGCATAGCATTTGTAGCGGATATTCTTACATCATACAATTGTATAAAATTATCAAAATCCTCTTGTTTATTAAATCTTATTGTAAAGGTTTTTAAGTTACCATTCTTTAGTTGATTGATATCTACTATATCAATGACATGACCATCTTTAATGATAGCTGCTTTATCACATAGAGTTTCGATTTCACTAAATATATGTGAAGACATAAAGATGGTTTTGCCTTGCTTTTTTTCTTCTAACATGAGATCAATAAAAGTATTACGCATAAGTGGATCTAATCCAGTGGTTGGCTCATCTAGTATCAATATATCTTTGTGTCCCATTAAGGCAGCAACAATTGCTGTTTTTTGTTTCATACCTTTAGACATTCTTTTTAAATCAGCTGTTGGATCTAATTGAAGCATAGAAATAAGCTTGTTCATATAAGTATAATCTTTAATATTGAGATAATCAGCTTGAAGTTTTAAAAACTCACTACCGCTACTTAAAGAAGGAAAAGAAATTTCACCGGGAATATAACTCACATGGTTTTTGATAACTGTCGCGTCTTTCCAGCAATCATAATCCAATATAGAACAATTACCATTTGTTGGTTTAACAAAACCCATCAAATTTCTAATAGTTGTTGTTTTACCAGCACCATTGATGCCTATATAACCCCAAACTTCACCTTGGTTAATTTCTAGATTAATATCAAAAATACCTCTTTGATCACCATAATCTTTTGTTAAATGATTGATCTGAATAATTGGAGTCATTATTGCACCTCCTCAAATGTATTTTTATTCTCATAGAATTGCATAAAATAATCTTCTAGTGAAAAAGGAATTTCATTAAAATCAACAATTTCTAATTGATTAATATCTTGAATAAATGCATTGATTTGCTGATTATTGATATATATTTCCATCAATAATTGATTTTCATTCGCTAATGCTTCTCGATAATGTTTACTTCTAAACATATTCATATTTTCTTTATCTTTAAAAATAATTTGAAAAATATGATCACGTTGATTTTTTAACTCTTCAGAAACGAATATAGAAGCTATACGACCATCTTTGATGATAGCTATACGATCACAAGTTGCATCCACTTCACTAAATATATGAGATGAAAGGAAAATAGTTTTGCCTCGTTGCTTCTCTTCTAAAACATATTCAATAAATGTTTGTTGCATTACTGGATCCAAACCGCTTGTTGGTTCATCCAGTATCAAAATATCAGGATCGTGCATGAAAGCATTGGCTACAGCTAACTTTCTTTTAACCCCTAAGCTCATGCGTTTAATTGACTGATGAGGATTAAAATCAAATTTTTCAATTAACATATTCAAATAACTATCATCTTTTAAATGACGCAATTCAAACATCATTTTCAAAAACGCATCACCTTTCATATTTTCTGGTAATTCCACTTCACCTGGTAAATAACCAACATTATTTTTAATAGTGGCTGCATTAGAAAAACATTCTAATCCACAAATTTCACAGCTCCCTTCTTGGGGTTTAGAAAATCCCATTAAATGTCTAATTGTTGTGGTTTTACCAGCTCCATTTGGACCTAAAAAGCCAAAACATTCACCTTTATCAACTTGAATACAAACATCAAAAACACCGCGATTATGACCATAATCTTTGGTAAGATGAGATATATTTATATTGTTCAAATATGACACCTCCTCATTGTTTTTTACAACGCCATGTTGTATAATCATATTATCATCAACAAAAACAAATTTTAACAACACTTCTTAATAATGTGTTGGCGGAGGATTTATGCAAACAAAAGATAAAATAAAAAAAGCGTTTTGGGAAACACTAAAAAATAATGATAATATTGATAATATTACAGTTAAAGAAGTAACATCGATAGCTCATATCAATCGTAGTACTTTTTATAATTATTATTTTGATATGAATGATTTGATTAATGAGGTGGAAGATGAAGTTATTGCTAAGTTAATGGAAAATGTTACTAATTATCTTAAAGAAAATGAATTAACCATTGAAACATGGACGCAACTATTTAAACATCTTTTTTTAGAATATGAGGATAATATTTACTTCTTACTCATAAAAAATAATGATGTTCGTTTTTATCATAAGTTAAGAGCCAAGTTTATTCCAATGATGACATCTTCAGGAATTATTAAGAAGGATATTGAACATTTGGATTATCTTGTCGCCTATATGTTTAATTCTTTATCTGGCTTACTTATTCATTGGTATGAAAATGATAAAGATATACCTGCTGATGAACTGATTAATCTACTAACAAATCTTTTTAAGAATGGGTTTTATTCGTATATGAATGATGATGCAAAATAATTCTATATTTTTATAAAAACAAAAAGAAAAAATTGGAACTTTATGGCGTATATAAATAGTAGAGAGTATTTTTATGAACTTATACAAGCAATCAATTTTGTTGATTGCTTTTTTATATTGTTGAAAGGAGTTGTTATGAAAAAAGATGATCAAGTCATAAATATTAAGAAACAAAAATTATCATATTACGAATTCAAAGACAATAATGAATTGTTTGAAAAATATCCACAATTTTCTTCAGTTAAAGATGAATATTTGAAAAATGCGACTCCAAAAATGGGGATAAAAAAACCTATAGGTAAGATGAAAGGACATAGTGATGAAGAAAATAATATAAAGGATTGGCTTTTTGATATTTTTGATGGAAAAATAGTGTTATTGAAGGAAAGCGAAGTTGACGGAATAAGAAGTCCAGACTATTTATGGAATGGGAAGTTTTGGGATTAAAAAAATGTGTCAACTGAAAAAGTGGCTGATTCAGCTATAAGATATGGATTAAGATATGGATTAAAACAAATATGTGTAAATCCAGGTGGAATTATTCTTGATTATGAACATAATGAAATTGACATGTATCAAGCATTTTTAATTATTATCATAAGAGTCATTCGTAGTGCAAAACATGATTTAGATTTTATAATCATTAAAGATGATAAATTATACGATATAATAAGATTTAAAAAATAAACAAAGGGACACCCTCCACCAATATTGGGCGAGGGACATCCCTTATTGATTACTTTTATACATAAATCTTTTAGAAAATCAATATTAAAGATAAAATCTAAATTTATCTAAATCTATTAAAAAGGCGAAGAGTATCATGTTGAATTGCAACTTGATACTAAAAAATTAATAAATATAAAAACATAGGAAGACTTTCTACTAAGATGGGCAATAATTAATTATGACTAAATTGATAAAAACTCTTTTCAATGATAAACAATTATGCTATAATCGTAAAAAATGAGGTGGGACTTATGAAAAAGACAAATATTAATACGCAATTTCATCACCATCATTGGAGCACTTAGGGTTATATCATTATAGATACAGCCCATTTTCAAGTATATATTTTTGGGTGTATCTGATGGCTTAAGAATAGTGGACGAGTCATTAGGACTCGTCTTTTTTGTTAGAAAGGGGAAAGTTATGGAGGAAGTTAAATATTTAATACCAGAAGAAAGTATTGATGCCATTATGAGTAATGTTTCATCACTTAGAGAAATAGAAAATGATTTACGTCATGTCTTTGTGGATCATGGTTATTTAGAAGTATTAATGCCTTCTTTTGAATATGCTGATTTATATAGTGATATGGATATCGGTATTGAGGAAGAAAAAATGTTTCAATATATCAATTATGAGGGTAAGCGTGTGGCTTTGCGTACGGATTTTACAGTGCCTTTGGCACGTATGTATTGTGCTCAAAAAGAAACAGACGTGAAAAGATATTGTTATTTTGGAAAAGTATATCGTAAGGAAAAACGTCATAAAGGAAGAAGCAGTGAATTCTTTCAAGCAGGTATTGAACTTATTGGAATGCCTGGTTTTGAAGGTGATTTGGAATGCTTGAATATTATTCAACAAACAGCAGATTATTTAAAATTAAAGAATATTAAAATAGAAATTAGTTCAGCCAAATTCTATCATCGTTTATGTGATATTGTAGGAGATCGATCATTTGTGGATATTTTAAAAAGACGTGATTTGTCTGATTTAAAACGATTGATGAAACATAAGGATTTACCAGATTCTTTAAAAAATCTTATATTAGATTTGTCAAGAAGTTTTGGTGACATTCGTATGTTGGATAAAATGATAGAAACTATAGAAGATGAACAATTAAAAGATGCTCTTATAGAACTCAAAGAGTTATATGAACATTTAGATATAAAAAAGAATCTAAGTTTTGATTTAGCTATGACTCCTAGTATGAAATATTATACAGGTGTGATGATGAAGGGTTATTCTCCTTATAGTGCTGAAACAATTATTAATGGTGGTAGATATGATAAATTGATGTATCATTTTGATAGAAATGTTCCTGCAATAGGATTTAGTTATGATTTATCACATATTCTAAGGGCTCTAGAGAAGGAGGAAGAAGACAATGATTAAAATAGCTATTACTAAAGGACGTATTGAAAAACAAGTATGTCAAATGTTAGCAGCTAAGGGTTTTGATATGGATCCGATTATTCATAAAGATAGAGAATTGTTGATTGAAACAAGTGATGGCTTATCTATGATCTTTGCTAAAGCTAACGATGTTTTAACCTTCCTCGAACATGGTATCGTTGATGTGGGATTTGTTGGAAAGGATACGTTAGAAGACAGCGATTTTCATGATTATTATGAAATGTTAGATTTAGAAATTGGAAGATGTTATTTTGCAGTAGCAGCTTATCCTGAATATAAAGATAAAGAATTTCATAGACGCAAACGTATTGCTTCTAAGTATACAAATGTGGCTAAGAATTATTTTAATGATAAACATGAAGATGTAGAGATTATTAAATTAGAAGGGTCAGTGGAATTAGGACCAGTTGTTGGTTTATCTGATGCTATTGTGGATATTGTCGAAACAGGTTCTACTTTAAAAGCGAATGGGTTAGAAGTGATCGAGAAGATAAGTGATATTTCTACCAAGATGATTGTTAATAAAGTGAGTTTAAAGTTTAAGAAAGATGAGATATTTGCTTTGATAGATGCATTGAAAGGAGAAGAGGAAGATGCTTAAGAGATTAGATTTTAAAGGAAGTTATGAAGACATTGCAGTGAAGTTTAAGACTAGAAAAGAAGATGTTTCTAAACAGGTTAATGATACAGTGTTGGATATTATTGAAGATGTTAAAACAAATGGTGATAAGGCTTTGATGAAATATTGTCGTCAATTTGATGGCTTTAAGATGAGTGATCCAAAAGAATTTATTACTACAAAACAAGAGATTTTAGATGGAGTTTCTGAAGTAGGCACTGATTTTATTCGTATATTGGAAAGAACAAAAGATCAATTGATAGATTTTCATAAAAATCAAGTCGATAAATCCTGGTCATTATATAAAGAAAATGGTGTCATGATGGGACAAATAGTAAGAGGGTTAGAAAATGTAGCTCTATATGTTCCTGGAGGAACAGCAACTTATCCTTCAACAGTGATGATGAATGCTATTCCTGCAAAACTAGCAGGGGTTAAAAACTTAGTGATTATTACTCCAGTTAAGGGAGATGGTAAAGTTAATCCTACTATTTTGGCAGCTGCTTATGTATGTGGTATTGAAAAAATCTATAAGGTTGGTGGTGCTCAAGGTGTCGCAGCAGTAGCTTATGGTACAAATACTATTCCTCATGTAGATAAAATTGTTGGTCCAGGTAATATCTATGTTGCAACAGCCAAGAAATGTTGCTATGGCGTTGTGGATATTGACATGGTAGCTGGTCCAAGTGAAATATTGATTGTGGCTGATGAAAATGCGAATCCAAAATATGTAGTTGCTGATTTGATGAGCCAGGCTGAACATGATAAGCTTGCTAGTGCTATTTTAGTAACAACTTCAGAAGAACTTGTATCAAAGGTTGAAGAAGAATTAGATAGACAAATGGAAACATTACCAAGAAAAGAAATTATTCAATCATCATTAGATAACTATGGTGGTGCCATTATTGTTGATGATATTAAAGAAGCTTTTGATGTATCTAACTATTTGGCGCCAGAACACTTGGAAGTATTAGTTGATAATCCTATTAATTGTTTACCACTTATTAAAAATGCTGGGTCTATCTTCCTAGGTGAATATGCACCTGAACCATTAGGCGATTATATGTCAGGAACAAATCATGTTTTACCAACAGGAGGAACAGCTAAATTCTATAGTGCTTTAGGCGTTTATGATTTTGTGAAATACTCTTCTTATAGTTATTATCCTAAAAATGTTTTATCAACATTTAAAGATGATGTGATGAAATTTGCACATTTAGAAGGATTAGATGGACATGCCAATAGCATTACTGTCCGTTTTGAGGAGGATTAATTATGCGTTTGAGTACGATTGAAAGAAATACGAAAGAAACAAAGATAACAATGACTCTCAATTTAGATGGTACGGGAAATTGTCTCATTGATACAGGTATTGGTTTTATGGATCATATGTTAGAGTTGTTCGCTTTTCATAGTGGTTTTGATTTAGAAGTGAAATGTGATGGTGATTTAAAGGTAGATAGTCATCATAGTGTTGAGGATATTGGGATTGTATTAGGTGAATGCATAAAAGATGCACTAGGTGATAAAAAGGGTATTACACGTTATGGGGCTTTTACAATTCCTATGGATGAAGCATTGGTGACAACACATTTGGATTTAAGTGGTCGATCTTATTTGGTTTATAATGCTACTTTATCTACTGCAGTTTTAGGCAATTATGAAACAGAAATGACCAAAGAATTCTTTAAGGCTGTGAGTGATCATGCTTTAATGACACTTCATATTAATGAACATTATGGAGAAAATACTCATCATATTATTGAGGCGATGTTTAAAAGTTTTGGTAGAGCTTTAAAAGAAGCATGTGCCATTGATGAAAAGAATAAGGATAAGGTTGTTTCATCAAAAGGTGTTTTATAAAAGGAGGGGTGATGATGGTTGTTATTATTGATTATAATGTGGGGAACTTGATGAGTGTCTTAAATGCTTTTAAACGAATTGGCGTGGAAGCTATGGTTAGTCGAGATCATGATGTCATTAGACAAGCTGAAGGCATTGTGCTTCCAGGAGTGGGAACGTTTCCAGTGGCTATGGAAAATCTGCAAAAGTTTGATTTAGTTGATGTACTTAATGAATGCAAGAATGCTGGTATTCCAATACTAGGTATTTGTTTGGGTATGCAAATACTGTTTGAAAAAGGTTATGAAATACGTCCAACAAATGGTTTGGGATTTTTACATGGGGAAGTCAAACTCATGGAAGTTGATGATAAAATTCCCCATATGGGTTGGAATGAACTCGTGTTCAATCAAAATCATCTTTTGCTAAAAAACATCAAAGAAAAAGATTATGTTTATTTTGTACATTCTTATGCAGCTTTACCTATAGATGATGAACTTGTTGCTTATGCAGAATATGGTGGTAAACATATTACAGCGCTAGCAGCTAAGGATAATGTGATGGGATGTCAATTTCATCCTGAAAAAAGTGGTGCTGTTGGTAAACAAATATTACTTGCATTTAAGGAGATGATTCAATGAAACTTATACCAGCCATTGATTTAAAAAATGGACAAGCTGTCCGTCTTTATAAAGGCGATTATAATCAAAAAAAAGTGTATTCATCAACTCCTGAGGATATTGCTTTAAACTTTGAAAAAATGGGAGCTAATTATCTTCATGTCGTTGATTTAGATGGAGCTAAAGAAGGGACCACAACGAATTTAGAAACAATTATAAAAATTAGAAAAGCTATTTCTATACCGATGGAATTAGGCGGTGGTATTCGTAATATGGAGACTGTAGATCTTTATTTATCTAATGTTGGTATTGATCGTGTGATATTAGGAACTGCTGCTATAGAAAATCCGGATTTTTTAAAAGATGCATTACATAAATATGGACCAGAACAAATTGTTGTAGGTGTTGATATTAAAGATGGTTATGTTAAAACGACTGGTTGGCTTGTTGATAGTCAAACATATTATTTAGATTTAATTAAACAATTAGAAAGTATTGGTATTACAACGATTGTATTTACAGATATTTCTAAAGATGGGACATTGCAAGGGCCAAATTTTGACATATATGAAACAATACAACAAAATAGTTCTATTCAATTTGTTGTATCTGGTGGGGTTAAAGATGCCAAGGATATTTATAAAGTGAATGAACTTGGCTATTATGGATGTATTGTTGGTAAAGCATATTATGAGGGAAAAATTGATTTAAAAGAGGTGATTGCATGCTTGCAAAAAGAATCATCCCCTGTTTAGATATTAAGGATGGCAAGGTTGTTAAGGGTGTTAATTTCGTAGGCTTGAAGGATGTTGGTGATCCAATAGAAATAGCCAAGCGTTATGATGAACAATGTGCTGATGAAGTTGTGTTTTTGGATATAACGGCAACTTATGAAAATAGAGATATTATTAAAGACTTGATTCAAAGAGGTGCTAGTGAATTGTCTATTCCTTTAACTGTTGGTGGGGGTATTAGAACTATTGATGATTTCCGTATGATTCTATCTAGTGGAGCTGATAAAGTATCTATCAATTCTGCAGCAATCAAGAATCCTCAGCTTATTAAAGAAGCATCTGATGAATTTGGTGTTCAGTGTGTTGTGGTTGCCATTGATGCCAAGCAACGAGAAAATAAGAGTGGTTATGATGTATATATTGCAGGTGGTAGAATCAATACGGGTTTAGATCTTATTGAATGGGTTAAACAATGTGAAGAATTAGGAGCAGGTGAAATTTTATTAACATCTATGGATAAAGATGGTACCAGAGATGGCTTTGATATAGATATGTTGAATGCTGTTATTGACGTTGTTTCCATTCCTGTTATTGCCAGTGGTGGTTGTGGTGGTAAGGAAGATATTGTAGAAGCTTTTGAACAAACCAATTGTGATGCGGCCTTAGCAGCTTCATTATTCCACTATGGTGAAGCTACCATTGATGAAGTGAAAGAACTATGTAAAGAACATCATATACCAGTAAGGAGAAATAACTAATGAGACCAGATTTTGAAAAAGGTAATGGCTTAGTACCAGCCATTGTCCAAGACTATCAAACAAAACATGTACTCATGCTTGCTTATGTTAATGAAGAAGCATACGATAAAATGCTAGAAACCAAAGAGACCTATTATTGGTCAAGATCACGTCAGGAATTATGGCATAAAGGTGAAACATCAGGACATTTTCAACATATCAAAGGAATGTATTTAGATTGTGACGATGATACATTGCTTATTTATGTTGAACAAATTGGAGCAGCATGTCATACAGGTTCATATTCATGTTTCTTTAATGAAATATTACCATATCAATTTAATGAAACAATCTTTCATGATCTTTACGATGTTATTGAAGATAGAGATATTCATCCTATTGAAAAATCTTATACCAATTATTTACTTAATGAAGGTGTCGATAAGATTTGTAAAAAAGTGGGTGAAGAAGCCAGTGAAACAATCATTGCTGCTAAAAATGATGATAAAGATGAACTTATTGGTGAAATCAGTGATCTTTTCTATCATGTCTTTGTTCTTATGTACAATCAGGGAGTAACAGTGGAAGATATTGAAAACAAGCTTGTTCAAAGACATAAAATCTCTGGCAATAAAAAAGATTTTCATACACGTGGTGATTACTAATGATACAATATTGTAGAGCTACTATTAGTGATCTAGAACTATGAGTAAGCATAAGAAAAGAGATATGGCTAAGTTTTCATCTGTTCCTTTAACAGATGAAGTTATCACTAATATTAGAAACATTTATCAAGATAAAATTGAAAATCATGAAATTTTAACATTATTAGGTTATGACAAAGATTTATTGATAGCTACTGCAACTATCTACTATTATCATATATTACCCAGCTGTTTGTTAGCTAGAGGTCTAGTGGGACAAATAACTAATGTATGGGTAGATGATAAGCATCGTCGTCAAGGTATTGCTTCGAAGATGATAAAGTATCTAGAAGATCATAGTGATGTCGATATGATATGTTTAAATAGTTCAACCAATGAATTGTATGAAAAACTAGGATACAAATTAAAAGATAATTATTTTGTGAAGAATGTCTAAGGACCAATGTCATTAAGTTTATTTTTAAGAAATTATATGTTAATGACTTTACGG
>JAJQDJ010000259.1 GCA_021202205.1 Erysipelotrichaceae bacterium | reverse complement strand
CTCTTAGATTATACTATATTTACGCACACGGTGCAAATGAGGTTTTAAAATTTTTGTATTTATTATGATTATTTGTATTATAATGGTGATGGTGATTTTATGGATGAAAAAGCTTATCAATATAGTAGTATTGTTTTAACGGTAGTGGCTAGTATTTTATCAATATATTATTTAATTCATAGCAATTGGATGGTGCTATCATTTGTATTGTTTTACTATATTTGTTTTTTAATATTTTATATATTAAATATGAATAAATATATAACTATTTCTCAAAGTATTGTATTACTTATGATTATGAGTTTAATTGTTATGATATTATCTTATTTTATATTGAATACATCTATCATAACCGATTCGATTTTCATCTTATTTATGCCTTTTGTTATATGTTTTTATGGTATTAAAGGATATTATGAAGATGAAAATTATTTGTTTGTAGCGGTATGCTGGCTTATATTATTGGTTATAAAAATAGGAGGAGATTTGTAAATCTCCTCCTATTTGATTGCTTTATGATATTCTTGTAATGATTTGACTTCGTGGTAACCATGAATGTTTGTTTCAATAATACCTTCTAAGGCAGCTTTTGCAGTCGCAATATTTGTCATATAAGGTAATCCCATCTTTATAGCATTCTTTCTAATATAACTATCATCATGAGCACTTTGTTTACCACTAGGTGTATTGATAACCATAGCTAGTTCACCATTGATTAATGCATCATTGATGTTTGGTTGCCCTTCATATAACTTTTTAATCTTTGTAACAGGGATACCTGCATCTTTAATAAGCTGATATGTTTTACCTGTTGATACAATTTCAAAGCCTGCATCATAATATCCTTGAGCTAAAGATACAACTTCTGGCTTATCTCTATCATTCACACTGATGAGTACTTTACCACTTGTTGGTAAAGGTGTTTTTGTGGCTTCTTCAGCTTTATAAATAGCTGCACCAAATGATGAGGCAATACCTAATACTTCACCTGTTGATCTCATTTCTGGTCCTAAGATTGGATCGACTTCAGGAAACATGTTGAATGGGAACACAGCTTGTTTGATACCTACATGAGGTATTTTCTTTTCTGTTAAGCCTGGAACAGGAGAAGGTCTACCTGTTAGATCATCAGTAATAATTTCTGTTGCGATTTTCACCATGTTAATATTACATACTTTAGATACTAATGGTACAGTACGAGATGCTCTAGGATTGGCTTCTAAGACATAAACTTTATCATCTTCAATCGCATATTGCATGTTCATTAATCCACGTACATTCATTTCTTTAGCTATCTTTTTCGTATATTCTTTAATTGTATTTAAATGTCTTACTGGAATATGTTGTGAAGGCAAGATACATGCTGAATCACCTGAGTGAATACCAGCTAATTCAATATGTTCCATAACAGCTGGAACAAAAACATTTTCACCATCACTAATCGCGTCAGCTTCGCATTCCATTGCATTATGTAAGAATCTATCGATAAGGATAGGTCTATCAGGCGTTACACCTACAGCAGCAGCCATATATTCTTTCAATTTTTCATCATCATAAACAACTTCCATACCTCTACCACCTAATACATAAGATGGTCTTACCATTAATGGATAACCAATACGTTTAGAAATTTCTAATGCTTCTTCAATATCTACAGCCATACCTGATTCTGGCATAGGAATATTGAGTTTTTCCATCATAGCATTAAATAAATCTCTATCTTCTGCCATATCAATTGTTTCAGGTGTTGTACCTAAGATGTTAACCCCATTAGCTTTAAGTTGTGATGCTAAGTTTAATGGTGTTTGTCCACCAAATTGAGCAATAACGCCTAATGGTTTTTCTTTATGATAAATACTTAATACATCTTCTAATGTCAATGGTTCAAAATATAGCTTATCTGAAGTATCATAGTCGGTAGAAACTGTTTCTGGATTACAGTTAACAATAATTGTTTCAAAACCTAATTTCTTTAAAGCTAATGCTGCATGAACGCAACAATAATCAAATTCAATACCTTGACCAATTCTATTAGGTCCTCCACCTAATATCATAATCTTCTTATTATCTGAAACTATGTCATGATCTTCATCATTATATGTAGAATAATAATAAGCATTATCCATTGTTCCACTAACATGAACTGGTTGCCATGTTTGTTCAATATGATTATCCAATCTTTCATTTCTAATACTATCTTCATTAATATCTAATATTTGACTCAAGTATTTATCAGAGAAACCATCTAACTAAGCTTGTTTTAATACTTCTACAGGTAATTCTTTTCCCTTATAAGTTAATATATTCTCTTCTTCTTCAACCAATTCCTTCATTTGTTCAATAAAATATGGCTTAATAGAAGTCAATTCATACAATTCATCAACTGTTACCCCTTTTCTTAAAGCTTCGTACATAATAAATTGTCTTTGACTTGTAGGAACAATCAATAACTTCAATAACTCTTCTTTAGACATTTCATAATAATTTTTAGCATAACCCAAACCATATTGACCAATCTCTAAAGAACGGATAGCTTTTTGGAAAGCTTCTTTATATGTCTTACCAATACTCATAACTTCTCCAACAGCTTTCATCTGTGTACCAAGCTTATCCTCAGAACCCTTGAACTTTTCAAAAGCCCATCTTGCAAACTTAATAACAACATAATCACCATCAGGAACATATTTATCTAAAGTACCATATTTACCACATTCAATTTCATCCAATGTTAAACCAGCAGCTAACATAGCTGATATTAACGCAATTGGAAAACCTGTAGCTTTAGAGGCTAAAGCAGATGATCTAGATGTACGAGGATTAATCTCTATAACAATGATTCTTCCACTCTTAGGATCATGAGCAAATTGTACATTTGTACCACCAATAACCCCAATTTTTTCAACAATTCTAAATGCTTGATCTTTTAAAGAATCTTGTACTTCTTGAGATATCGTTAACATTGGCGCACTATAGAATGAATCACCAGTATGAACACCCATTGGATCAATGTTTTCAATAAAACATACCGTAATCACATTGTTTTTTCGCATCTCAACAACTTCAACTTCTAATTCTTCCCAACCCAATACGGATTCTTCAATTAAGCATTGATGCACTAAACTAGCAGCTAAGCCACGTGATACAACTGTTTTGAGTTCATCAATATTGTATACAAGGCCCCCACCAGCCCCGCCCATTGTATAAGCAGGTCTAACAACAACAGGTACCCTAATCGTTCAGCAATGGCTAAAGCTTCATCCACTGTATTAGCAATTTCACTTCTGGCCATTTCAATGTTCAATTCATTCATCGTTTTCTTAAATTCCAAACGGTCTTCACCACGTGTAATGGCGTCAATTTGAACACCTAAAACTTGAACACCATATTTATCTAAAACACCATTGTTGCTTAATTCTTCACTTAAGTTTAAGGCTGATTGACCACCCAAGTTTGGAAGTAAAGCATCTGGTCTTTCTTTTTCAATAATTTGTGTTAATTTAAGTGGTTCAATATATGTTACATCTGCCACCTCTGGATCTGTCATAATCGTTGCAGGATTAGAGTTAACTAAAATAATCTTATATCCTAAACTTCTTAGTGCTTTACATGCCTGTGTTCCTGAATAATCAAATTCACAAGCCTGACCAATAATAATTGGTCCTGATCCAATAACTAATACTGATTGTATGTCATCTCTTTTTGGCATAAATATATCCTCCTTATTTATATAGTTTTTACAAAAAAACATATCTTTATAAGATATGTTTTAAAGAAACAGTAAAAAGATGCTTCAAATTATTCAATTTTACGCCACTTGACTTGCACATTTCACCATTCCCCCATTTCTTTCAAACAGTATATTTTAAAATGACAAACTATTCAAGAAAATGACACAAAATTATCATTATGATTATTATTCATTAAATTCTTTCATACATCTCATTAACAAGAATATGGATATAAATATTGATATATAATCAGCGACTGTTTGCGTATATTCAATCCCTGTCAAACCAAACATTGCGTCTAAGATATATAACAAAGGTATAAATATAAGTCCTTGTCTACATACTGATAATAATGTAGCTAGTAAAGAATGTTCCATTGCTTGCATACTATTAATACTTAAGAATAATATACCTAATATAGGTCCAGCTAAAGACGTAGCAATTAACATTGATTTACCATAAGATATAACTTCTGCATCATTAATAAATAATTGAATCACTTGTCCACTAAAAACAATATAGATAATCGTTAGAACTGATCCTATACCAATACTTAATATTGCGCTAAATTTCAATATAGATTTAAATCTACCTTTTAAATTAGCACCAAAACAATAACCTAATAATGGTTGAATACCATTAGCAATGCCCATATGCGAAAAGGCAATCAACATATATGCTTTTGTAACAATACCCATAGCGGCGACAGGATTATCACCGTATTTCACTAATGCATTATTTAAAAGGATTCATTAAAGCAGAATTAATACTGAAGGCACACCAATGCTAACAAGTCTTCTAAGTAAGTTCTTACCTTTGATACATAATTTCAAGTTTAAACCCAACAATGGACTCTTAAACTTAAAATAATACAAATAATAGGTGCAACCTAAAATATTACCTAAAACAGTAGCAATAGCAGCTCCCGCCACACCCATATTGAGCACCAATATAAATATTGGATCCAACACAATATTAGCAATCGTTCCAATCATACCACCAAGTATAGCAGACTTGGCAGCACCTTCACCTCTTAAAGCATGACCAAACGTATTCGCAAATAAAATAAATGGTGCACCATCTGCAATATAATACAAATAATTTCTAGCATACTCTATTGTATTTACACTACTACCTAAAATATTGAGTAATGGATCCATAAATACAAAGTTAATCACTGCAAAAATAACACCAACCATAAATGAACCAAAACCACATAAAGATGATACTTGCTTTGCTTCCTCTTTCTTATTTTGGCCTATTAATATAGATATCAATGCACTACCACCAATACCAAACAAATTAGCGACAGCCATGAACATCACAAACACAGGATTTGTAAGAGAGACTGCTGCTACTTGCATCGCATCATTGGTTTGTCCTACAAAGAATGTATCTGCCAAGTTATAACAAACTGTGACTAATGACATAACAATCGTTGGTATGGCCATTTTTAAGACTGCCTGAGATACAGGTGCATCTCTAAAAACTTGTTCATTGTCGTTCATACATTTTCCTCCAATCCTTTAAGTATTTTTTGACTTATTGATTTAAATTGCATAATTTCTTCATCAGTTAAAGATGCTGTTAATGTATCTTCTAATGCTTTTCTGACATCAACAGCTGTTTGATGTAACTGTAATCCTTTATCTAATAGAATAATTTTCTTTAATCTTGCATCTTTATCAGATGGTATACGTTGTATCATTTGTTTATCTTCCATCAGTTTAAGCATCTTTGATGCAGTTGCACGATTAATTGAGAATTCTTTTTCTATATCTTTTTGATAAACATCATCTTGCTGATCATATAGAAAATCAATAACCCATAAATGATTAATGGAGCATTCTTTTTGATCATAAAGAGTATAATGAAGTTTTTCAATATAGTTATTTAATATCTTTATATAATAATGAATATCTGTGTTTTTCATATTGCCTCCTTTTTTTGTTTGATTGCAAACTATTTATATAAAAATATCTTGAAATGTCAATCATAAAAAGAATAACCAGATATTTGTTATTTTTGTTTTAATTATTCATGAATCATATCATTTAGTTCATTTGCGTTTTTTGCGCGTTGCTCTCATAAAATAGCTCGTCTTCTTTAAAAATATTGTTTATGTACTGACTTTTTCATCTTGTGCAGCTGTCACAATTTTTGAGAAAACTGTATTTCTTTCTAGCTTTTCATTAAATATATTTTCTTATTGTTTTATCATCGATACCATATAATCTTGATAATTAATTGATATTTAACTTCACAGTATCTTCTTTTAGCAAAAACCTCACATCCAATTTTAGTCCACCATTATCAAAAGTAACAAAACATCTAAAAACATGGAGTTGCCTCCATGTTTTATTACATCCAATCAGTTTCACAAATTGCTGCATCTTTGACATCATTGCACATTTAATTGAATATTCTTTTTAATCATAGAGTATATAACAATATTTTTCTATTGAATTATTTTTTATAATCAAGTATACTTTAAATATATCTTATTTTAGTTTAAATATAAATTATTTTAAAGCAAAAAAGGAAGTGATAATATGAATTTATATCTTTATTTATCTAGTAAGCCAACATTCAATATGAATGATGTCAATAAATTTTATAACAATATTGATAGTGCACGTTCAGCTGTCAAACGTTTATTAAAACAAAAACTTGTTTTAAAAATAAGAAACAATTTATATACATGTGCTAATGGTATGGGGCCATTAGCCAATCGCTTTCAAATAGCTAGTGCAATTACTGATACCTCCTATGTTTCTTATCATACCGCCATGGAATATTATGGTGCATACAATCAAGTATATTATGAAGTATATGTATCTTCAGACACTAAATTTAAAAATTTCGAATTTGATGGTTATCGCTATATATATGTTCCATCAAAATTGAATATAGGAATTATCAATCAATCGAATAATAATATTAAAATAACTGATTTAGAACGGTCCATTGTTGATTGCATAAAAAACATGGACAAAATATCTGGTATTGAAGAAATTATATCAATTATTGAAGATTCACCACTATTAAATGAAGAGAAAATAGGTATTTACTTAAAAGAATATAATAATCAATTTTTATACCAAAAGGTTGGATTCTTATTGGAAAATATATATTCTGCTAGTAACTTATCAGAAGATTTTTTTGAATCTTGTCTATCACATATAGGCAAAAGTTGCCGTTATTTGACTAGTGATTACAAAAAAGGAACCTTAAATAAAAAATGGAATCTAATTATACCAGATCCAATTTATTTTTCTAAGAACGGAGAGTTACCAAATGAGATTATATGATAAGGAAAAGCTAGAAAACATATCTAATAATTATGATTTTTCAAGAGATATGTATGAAAAAGTATTAAGATTAAGACATGTTCTAAAATATTTTTCATGTATTGATATATTGTCAAAGCATTTAGCATTAAAAGGTGGCACTGCCATAAATATGGCTATTTTTGACTTGCCAAGATTATCAGTTGATATTGATTTAGATTATATTCCTAATGACACTAAAGAAGAAATGTTAATTAACAGAGAATTAATTACAGATAGTATAAATCAATATATGATAAACTCTGGATATACTTTAACTACAAATTCAAAAAACTATTTTAGTTTAGATTCTTTTGTTTATCGTTACATTAATACCGGCGGAAACTATTATGAAATTAAAATAGAAATAAATTATTCATTAAGATCACATTTTTTTGAACCTATTCAATCAAAATTGTCATCAAATATATTTGATGATAATTTGGTAATATTAACCTTAAATCCTATGGAAATATTCGCTTCTAAAACAAACGCACTATTAAGTCGCGCAAAAGCTAGAGATTTATATGATTTTATTAACATGATTGATTATAAACTTTTTGATGGAAATGAAGAATTATTTAAAAAATGTATTATTTTTTACAATACCATTTCTCAACAAGAGATAAATAAGAACTTCAATACATCAGCTATAGATTTGCTAACTTTTAGAATGATTAAAAGAGACTTATTCCCTTTACAAAAGAAAATATCACATTTTGATCTTGAAACTCATAAATCTCAAGCCAAAGAATATATACATAACATAATGAAAATTAACGACTCAGAAAAAGAATATATGGAAAGATTCGAAAACGAAGAATATAGACCAGAATTACTATTTGATAATTCAGATATAATAAACAAAATCATTAATCATCCAATGGCTTTATGGAAGTGCAAATAAAAACATGGAGTTGCCTCCATGTTTTATTACATCCAATCTGTACCATCAACACGTTTTAAAATAAAACGTATCATATCGAACAATTCTTCTTTAGTTGTACATCTTACAATGAATACATAATTACCCATTGCTGCTGAAAGAGCTTCTGGCACTTCTGCTTCTAATGCAATATTATGACCATATTTAGCTCTAATATCATCATAATTATACATATAATCAATACCTTCACGTCTACCAGTATAAGCTACCCAATATTTTCTTTGAATATCATAGAAGCATTGATTAAATTTAATCATATCCGGCATATAAGCTCCTGGAGCACGCATATTGACTTCAAGACCAACGATATCACCTTTTTTACCTAAGCCTTCTCTATCTTCATCCAATCTAAAGAATTCAAAATGATAGAAACGACTTCTTGTATCAAATGCTTTAACAGCTCTTGTCCCTACCTCTGCTAAGTCTAACCCTTCTACTGGTTGAGAATAGAAAGCTGTATCTGTAGCTTCATTAACATTATCCATAATAGAATTCAACATAACATGACTTGTACAAACAAGGATATTTTTATCTTTATCAGTAATACCATCAAATGTTTCTACATGTCCTGGTACCATTTCTTCAATGATAAATTGGACATCATTATCTTTAGTTGCTAAGAAATATTCTAATTCAGAATCACTCTTTAATTTATAAGTAGAACTAGCCCCAGCACCATTATCTGGTTTAACAATAACAGGATACCCTACTTCATTCGCAAAAGCTTTTGTAGATTCAAAATCATCTACCAATAAATATCTAGCAACTGGTATATTAGCAGATTTATAAACATCTTTCATCTTTGATTTATATTTCATAGATGACATATCTTGAATCTTTGTACCTGTTGTAACATTAAAATCATTACGTAATGTCGCTTCTAATTCTAACCAATATTCATTTTCTGATTCAATCCAATCAATCTTACCATACTTCCAAGTAAAATAAGCACATGCCTTATAAACACTATCATAATCTTCTAAATTAGTAAGATAATAATATTCTGTTACTGCTGTTTTGTATGATCAGGTAAAGTATCATATGGCGCATCACCAATACCTAAAACATTCACACCACGTTCTTTCAAACGTTGACAGAAATTATAATAATATAATGGGAAATGTGGAGATATAAATACTAGGTTCATTATTTAAGCACCTCACTTAAGAAATATGGTAATTGCTTACGCCACCAAGGCCAATCATGATTTACATCATAACCCCAAAAATCAATCCACGCAGGAATATCTTTATATTCTAATAATTCCTTCATTCGCGTTGTACTTCTAATCATTTCATCTTCCCATGAACCTTGACCACAACAAATAATAATATCACAATGACGATACATTTCTACATAAGGATGATCATAAGCCATACCGTTTAAATATTGAATAGGACAATTACGATATAAAATATCATCATGATAATCACCAAAGAAAATGTCACTATCATAATAACCACTTAATGCGATAGTTCCATTAAAGATATCTGGTCTTCTAAACATAAAGTTCACTGCATGTGTAGCTCCCATAGAGCATCCTGTTGTCATAATGCCATCTGCATAATTACCATCATTACCATAAGAATTAATTTCAAAAATTCTTGGTGCTAATTCATTCACAATATAATAGAACCATTGTTCCATCATATATGTACGATGACGAGGATCATCATTCACTGCTGACCATGATTCCTGATCTAAACTGTCACAACAGAACAATTGAATTTTTCCTTCTTCAATATATCCTTCAACAGCTTTCACCATACCAAAACCTTCAAAATCAAAATATCTACCATCTTGAGCTGGAAATACTAATATAGGTTTACCACTATGACCATATACTTTGAACTCCATATCACGATTAAGGCATTCACTATATTCCTTATACCATTCTACTTTCATCTCTTCTCCTCCTAGCCTAAAACATATTCAACAAAAGCATTCACTTCATCCATTGTTGTAAAACGTGCTGTATATGTGAAATTTCCCATAGCACCACTTAAAATATCAGGCATTCTTTCAGCCATAACCATACTATAACCATATTGATTCATAATTTCATCATGATTATGTGTATAATTGAGGCCATCTCTACGACCACAATAGACACAATGATAAGGTCTATGATGATCATATTCACTATAACCTTTTGTTACCATATCAGCATAAATTTCATAAACATCAATATCATTAGCATAATTCATCATATCAGGTGTGTAACCTCCAGGTGTTCTTAAATTCACCTCTAAAGCAACTATTTCACCCTTCTTACCTAAACCTTCTTTATCTTCTAACAATCTAAAGAATTCCATATGGAAACATCTACCAGCAGTATAGAATTCCTTAACACAAGCTTCCCCTAATTTTCTTAAATCTTCTGGTATTTCTCTAACAGAATAATAATACATACTACTCATATCATTGACAACATCCATAATTGGGTTAGGGAAAACATGTGATGTTGCAAATAAAATATCTTTATTCAAATTCGCAATACCATCAAAAGACACAATTAACCCATTAACAAATTCTTCCATAATATATTGAGTAAATGGTTCTTCATTATAAAAAGATCTTAATTCATCTTCATTAGAAATCTTATATGTTTTAGCAGCTCCTACACCATTATCAGGTTTAACAACCACAGGATATCCCACTTCTTCAATAAACTTTAAACCCTCTTCTAAAGTCGATACCATATGATATCTTGCTGTTTTAACCCCTGCTCTTTCATAAAAAGCTTTCATCTTAGATTTACATTTAATATCTTCAATATGATTTGTATGAATACCTGTTGTAACATTAAAATCTGTACGCAATCTCGCATCTTGTTCCAACCAATATTCATTATTAGATTCTAACCAATCAATATGACCATAATGGAAAGTAAAATAACCCATTGCTTTCACCATTTCATCATAGTTTTCCATAGTAACGACTTGATAATAATCAGTGACAGCATTCTTTAGTTCTTCAGTTAATTGATCATATGGTGTATCTCCTATAGCGAGTACATTCACGCCTTTATTTTTTAAACGATCACAGAAATTATAAAAGTTTTTTGGAAACGTTGGTGATACGTAAACAAAATTCATAACAATTCCCCTTTCTCTATTTTTTACTTTTTCATTATAACATACTTCTAACCATGATAAAAAATTATTTGTGAAAATATTCAAAAAAAGCTAAAAAAAGATACCAAAGGTATCTAAATTTAAACATTTTTCATAATTTTTTTATTAACATGCATCAAATCATTTTGTATATTGTAAGTAGAATTAAGTATTTTAATGCATTCTTGGGCTTGTTCATCTGTAATAAGATTTGTTGTTCTTACAAAATGATGACCTGATCCTATTAGATTCATATCGTCTAAAACAACATAATTTGTAATCTCTTTATGCTTGATTACATAATCTATGATTTCGACAGTTCTTTCACTATAACCACTTATACCCTTTGACTTCAAATATTCCTCTGCTTCTTTCATTTTTTCGCTTTGTCTAGTTGAATCCAGCCATAATGCATCAGTATCACCTACCCAATACTGATCCATATGCCACAAATGCAACAAATCACGCATCTCATAAGGATTTTCATGAAAGAGACAAGGTCTCCAATCACTCGATATAACAATCCTAGCATTTGTTTTATCAATGATATGTTTAATACATTTCATAGCTCCTTTATCCCAATCTAGATAACATGCTCTTACAATCCAGGGATTATAAATGGAATAATCACGTTGATATCTTAGAGATAAATATTTAATCAATTGTTTTAATAATGTTTCGTTATTTGAATGATGATGTGTATCATAAGGATTAATAACACCATCTATATCTAAAAATATAACCTTCATATAATATTCTCCATATAAAAAGACATGCTAAGCATGCCTAATTAATTCTTGTAAGTGTATAACCCTCTTTAGCGAAAGCAAAAATAATAGATTGAATATGAGATTCACCATTTGTTTCACATGTAATACGCAATTCTACTTCTAAGAATCTCGCAAAATTCTTAAACTGATTATGTTCTACACCAATAACATTGGCATTACATTGTGTTAAAACATGAGAAACAAACTCTAATTCACCTGGTTTATCTAATAATTGTACAGTAAATGTAAAGATTCTTCCTCTAGCAATCAATCCCTTATTAATCATTGAAGAAATAGTCATCACATCAATGTTACCACCACTCACTAATGAAACAACTTTCTTATTCTTTTCATTCAATTTCTTTAAACCAGCCAAAGGTAAAATACCTGAGTTTTCTGCAATCAATTTATGTTTTTCCACTAATAATAAGAAAGCATCCATCAATTCATAATCAGAAACAGTAATAATACCATCAACATATTCCTTAATATAATCAAATGTCAAATCACCAATTTCCTTGACAGCTGTACCATCAGCAATTGTATTTGCTTCTTTTAAAGCAACAACATTATCTTCATTAATAGCGGCTAAAGCTGAAGCTGCTCCTTCAGGTTCAACACCAATAATCTTGACATTAGGGTTAATAAGCTTAGCAGCACAAGCAACACCACTGATCAATCCTCCACCACCAATAGGTACTAATATAACATCAGCATCTGGTAATTCTTCTAATATTTCTAAAGCAATTGTTCCTTGACCTTCAATAACGTCTTCATCATTAAATGGATGGACAAAAGTATATCCATGTTCCTGTTGTAAATCGACTGCTTTTTGATAAGAATCATCATAAACTTCACCAGCTAATACAACATTTGCACCATAAGATTCAGTGGCTTCCACTTTAATCAAAGGTGTATGAGCAGGCATAACAATGGTTGCAGGGACACCTAATTTATGTGCTGCATAAGCGACACCTTGAGCATGATTACCTGCTGATGCTGCAATTAATCCTTTAGATTTAGCTTCATCATCTAGTTTCATAATTTTATTATAAGCGCCTCTAATTTTAAAAGCACCTGTTCTTTGTAAGTTTTCTGGTTTTATATATACTTGATTTCTACATTCTTTTGAAAAAGCCTCACTATAAATTAAATGTGTAGGTAGAATAACTTCGTCCACTCTTTTCTTAGCTTCTTCAAATTGTTCTAATTTTAACACTTCTTTATATTCCCCTTTCATTTAAATTGATTATTTGTTTCATCATATTGATAATTAATGCTTTCTAATTTATCAATAATATCTTGTTTAGACACATCTAGATCATCACACAAAATATCTAGACTATCATATTGATCTCTTAATTTCATATTAATAAAGCTTAAAAGCATCACTGGATCATTTGGTATCATGGTTGTCCCTCCCTTGTGCATATATATCTTAATCAATTTTAATTGGTTTGTCTAGATAAATACACACAAAATACATAAGGAAAAGGTATAGTTAAGATATAGTTAAGATATAATTTTTAATAACAGATTGGAGAATTTATGGAAATAAGATATAAAATAAGTTCACAGGATTTATATGATATGAGAGAAGCTGTTGATTGGAGAGCTATTCATTTAAAACAATTAGAAAAGGCTCTAGATAATAGTATGATTGTCATAGGAATATATGAAGAAAATAAGATAGTTGCGATGGGTAGATTAGTTGGTGATTATTCTTGTAAAGCTATGTTGACAGATGTTATCGTTAAACCTGAATATCAAGGAAAAGGATATGGAAAACTTATTGTAACAAGTATTTTAGAGAAGTGTAAAAAGAATTTAGATGCTGGTGATAGGATATGCATCGAAGCCAATCCAACGATGGGAAATAGAGAATTTTATATAAATTGTGGTTTAGAATTTAAACCAGGGGGAACAAGATGGCGTTTATATTTGGTTAGAGAATATATAAAAATATAAGGAGTAAAACAAATGAATATACAAATCAGAGAATGTAAAATAACAGATGCATGGGCTATTTATGACTTAAATACCAAAGAACTAGGATATGATTATCCAGAAAATAAAACACAAGAAAAACTAGCAACAATTTTAGATAGTAATAAAGATAAAATCTACGTTGCTGTAATTGATAATAATGTTGTAGGATATATTCATGCGAGTGACTATGATGTCATTTATGCACCTCATATGAAAGATATTATGGAGATTGCTGTTAATAGTAGTTATCGAAAGATGGGTATTGGTAAAGCATTATTGAGTGCAGTTGAAGATTGGGCAATCAATACTGGTGCATATGGTATTCGATTGGTATCAGGAGCAACAAGAATGGATGCCCATGAATTTTATCGTCATTGTGGTTATAGTGGTGATAAACAACAAATCAATTTTAAGAAAATGTTTTAATTATTAAGCTCTACCTTTAGGTGGTGTTGTATTTTTATAATATATTGTATGATGTTATTGTCAGAAGAGAGAATATGGATCAAGAAAAAATTGAAAGACTCATTTCACAATGTCGAAAAGATAAAAACTTAACACAAGCAGAGTTAGCAGATTTATTAGGAGTCAGTGATAAATCAGTTTCAAAATGAGAAAGAGGTATTTGTTTACCTGATGTTTCACGTTATCAGGAACTATGTCAAATATTAGATATTACACTTAATGAATTGTTTGTTGGTGAAAGATTAAGTGATGAAAAATTCAAGGAAGTAGCTGATAATAATCTTAAAAGTGCCTTAGAAAATAGTTCCTTCACATTAAAAGAGAGAACTAAGTATTTTAAGAAAAAATTGAAAAAGGAATATTTTTTTGAATTAACGATAGAAATGATTATTATTGTATTCTTTATCATTTATGGTTTTTATCATGGATAATGAAATACAATATTTATTTATAATCATTGGCTTTGCTGGTGGAATCATTGAAAATAAAAGAATGTTGGCTTATATTGAAAAACATACATATGATAAACCATCAAATGCATCAAAAAAATAGTATTACAAACTTTCTTCTATCCTTTGACGTAAATAATTAAATAATAACATATCTTTATCATTTCTACGTCTCACTTCACATATAATCATCTTTAATTCAGGGATTGGTATACCAACAAATTGAAAAGTCTGTTTTGGTCCAGGAATACCAATAGAATAGGCATCTGTTTGACTTATAATCATGTTTCTAAGTGAATGATGGTCAACTTTTATTATTTTATTAGGATTAATATATTGTTGGTATTCTCCATAAGCATAAGAACTTTGATTAACATAATCTACAAAAGGGTAATTCCATAATCCTTCTTTTGTATAGTTTTCTAATAAAGGATGATCTTTTCTAAAATTAATGACACATGTTAATTCTTTTAACTAACATAACAATAAATGATGTGATTCAATATAGTCATTAATTTCTTTTAATGCAGACTTAGATACAATAAAATAAGCTATATCAATACTTTGATTATAAGTCTTTTCTAAAGCTTCCCATACTGCACAATTCATAATAGTTATATCAACATAATCTTTGTAGGTTTGTTTTTGTAATAATTCATAAATAGGTGTCAATGCATAATCACCATTTCCAATAGAAATCTTAAATGAAATATTCTGATGATCAAGATTAATATTCATCAGTTTTTCTTTTTCTTTCATCATATTATGAGCTATTAAAAGAACCTGTTTTCCTTTATCTGTAAACTGAACCCCTTGATGATTTCTATATAGCACACTATATCCAATTTCACTTTCAAACGACTTTATAACATTTGTTAAATTAGGTTGAGAAACATATAAACTTTGTGCTGCTTTATTTAATGATCCAAATTTTTCTATCGCAATTAAATATTCAAATACTTCTAATTTCATAATAATCTCCTTAATATTAATTACTCAAGTTTCGCACTTCAATTTCATTAATTAATTAGTGAATATAGCGCTATTTATAATTAAAAAACTTTGATATAATCAATG
>JAJQDJ010000093.1:8928-17663 GCA_021202205.1 Erysipelotrichaceae bacterium | reverse complement strand
AATGTTTTTTTATTTTAATGACGCACACGGTGCAAATGAGGTTTTATATTTTTTTTATGAAAAAAAGGAGTTTTCACTCCTTAATCATCTTTCTCATAATGAATAATTGTTCCATCACTAGTACGAATGACATATTCGTATTCATATTTTCCGCTTTCAAATTCAATTTCATATACTTGTACATTATCTTCATAATCTAATTCTATTTCATATCGAGAAACACTACTAACACCAGCATGATTCATGGCAATACTTTTAGCTTTTGATTCTGAAATAATAGAAGAAGATGTTGTATTTGATGAAGAGGAACTACTAGAACTTGATGAGTTTGAAGAAGAACTACAATCAGAATGATCAGAACTAGTTTGATGTTTTTCAGATTCTAAGATTTTTCCATCACTTACACGAATTAAATATTCATATTTATAATTGCCACTCTTAAATATAATTTTATATACTTTAGTATTATCTTTAGTATATGATTTAATTGTGTAATCAGAAACATTACTAACGCCTGCATGATTCATAGCAATACTTTTAGCTTTGCTTTCTGAAATACTTGAAGAAGCAGATGATGAACTAGAAGAACTAGATGAAGAGGAACTGCTGTTTGAACTACTACTAGATGAACTTGTGGAAGTTTTATTAATAGTAGATTTTTCAAATTTTATGACAGAACCATCAGTAGCATTAATTTTATATTCATATTTAATATTATCACTAACAAACTCCATTGCATATATTTGAATACTATTCTCAGTGTCTAATTTGATTTCATTAAAAGTAGCACTCGAAACATTGGCATCAGTTACAGCAATATTAACAGCTTCATCAACGCCCATAATCTCTGTTGTTTCATTTTCAGAGGCAACGTCTTGACTGTCAGCGTCAAAACTCGTGACGGAAGGAACAAGGGTTAATAATGATACTAACATAATACCAGCTAAGGCAATAGCTGTAACACTAAAAAAACGATTTGATTTTACTTTTGTAAAAATACTTTTTAACTTTTTCATAATTAATATTCTCCTCTCAAAGTTTGTAAAGTTTTGGGGAGATACAAGATTTGAGCTGAGCTCACTCTTTTCTCTCTACAAATGATTAATGCCTCCATATGATGTTTTATTGCATTAATTATTTATTTTTATAAAAAGAGCCAAGATTAAGCATATGAAAGACTCTTTTCGTATAACTTAATGTGTTCACGTGGAAAAATATTGCAAAAAATTTTAAATCTTCTAAAAATGCCGTTGAGTATTCGTTTTATATATAAGATATTGACATGAATAAAAAAGAGATAAACTACGTGAATAGCTTGTCTCTTTTTTTATGAAAAATAATCATCTATGCCATTGGCTATACCAGTAGTACATTTGCTTTGGAATGAAGAATCGGACAATTTTGTTCCTTCATTACTATTAGATAAGAACCCCATTTCGATATATATAGCTGGAACCTCACTCCAATTAAGACCTGTTAAGTCATCTCTATAAGACACACCATTATTTGAAATACCAGTGCTATTACAATATGCATTAATAACACTGCTAGCGAGTTTTGATGAAGAACTATAAAGTTGACTACAATATGGATTAGAGCTTGTAATACATATTGTATGAGCTCCAGTTGTAGAGGATGAAGTTGAACCATCACAATGAATAGAAATAAATGCATCAGCATTATAGCTATTTGCTATTTCAGCTCTTTCTTTATTGGAAATATCAACATCTTGAGTTGTACGCGTCATATAAACAGTATACCCTCTTGATTCTAGTTCGGTTTTTAGTTTTAATGCAACTTCTAAATTAATTTGCGATTCACTTTTACCACTTGCTGAACAATAAGCACCAGTCGTGACTTTGGCTTTAGTTGTAGAAGATCCAGGGCCAATAGCTTCAGTGCTAGAATTACCAGTTGCTTGATGTCCTGGATTAATCACTATGATCTTATTATGAAAAACAATTGTTATATTTAATGTGGCTGTAGATGAATTGCCAGTTTGATCATAGGCTGTATATGTGACAGTATAATTACCAGCTTCATTGACATTAACATTGCTTTCATAAGTGTAATAACCACTCGTGATTTCTTCATTACTATATGATAGGTCACCATCAACAGGATCTTTGATACTTTCTATATAATCTGTTGCATCAAAATCATCACCATATTCTAAAGTTACATTTTCTTGAGTTAATGTAATAACAGGTACCATAGTATCCTTGATTTCTACATTATAAGTCATTGTTTTTGATACATTTTGTTTTGTCACAACAAATTCTAATGTTTGTGTTCCAATAATAGAAGTATCTAATTCACTTTGACTTTTTATTTCTCCATCTACTTCTACTATTAAATCATTAGTTGTAGTATCGCTTCCATATTCAATACCTTCTTCTATTAATGTTTCATCTAAAACTAACTCAATCGAATTATAAACAGCTTGTTTTTGTTGATTATCATAATACATATAACCAGCTAAAGCTACAACTAACACTAGGACTACGCCCATAATAATTTTCTTTTTATATTTTTTCATATACTTCTTCCTTTATGCTCATACTATTATAACATTACAAACAAAAAATAGCGAACAAATGTTCGCTATTTATAGTCTTCATTAACATCAAAATAAGTTAAATCATCAAAAGTTTGTCTTCTAATGATCAATTTAGATTGACCTTTATATGTAAAAACAACAGCAGGCTTAGGCAACTGATTATAATTAGATGACATTGTATAATGATAAGCGCCAGTAGAAAATTGAGCAAAGATATCACCAGGCTCTGGTTTTGGTACCATGATTTCTTTCACAACGACATCAGCTGATTCACAAATTTTACCAACTACTGTTGCTTTTGTATCTTTACGTTCATAAGCTTTATTAACAATAACACCATCATAATCAGCATCATATAAAGCAGTACGGATATTATCACTCATGCCACCATCAACACTCATATAAGTTCTCACTTCTGGTATTTCTTTAACAGTACCTACAGTATACAAAGTAATACCTGCATTACCTACTACATATCTTCCTGGTTCTACTAATACCATAGGCATAGGCCAGCCACGTTTATCATAGCCATCTTTAATGATATTCATAATTTCAGATGTAATTGTTTCAAACTCTAATGGTTCATCTTTCTTTGTATAAGCTATACCATATCCTCCACCAGCATTGATTTTGGTGACCATAACACCTAATTTATCATAAATCTCATAAGCAAAATTTACAAAACGGTGCATCGCACTAATATAAGCATATAAATCAAAAACTTGTGAACCTATATGACAATGAATACCTTCAAATTCAATATGTGAAGAATCAATAATTTCTTTGATAGCTTTAATATAGATTCCATTTCTTGCACTAAAACCAAACTTTGTATCTTTATGTCCTGTTTGAATATAGCCATGGCCACCAGCTTTAATTTCTGGTACAACTCTAACTGTTGCATAAATCGTTTTATCTAGTCTAGAAGCTATCTCTTCTACTAATTCAATTTCATGAAAATTATCAATCACAAAATGATCAACATCATGTTCTATAGCATATTCGATTTCACTATAAAGTTTATTATTACCATGAAAATAAATCTTATGACTATCAAAGCCAGCCTTTAAAGCAATAGATATTTCCCCAGCACTAACACAGTCAATACCAATACCATATTCTTGTGCTAATTTATATATTTCTAAACAACTAAATGATTTTGATGCAAACAAAGGTAAAACATTATCATATTTATCCATAAAACTTTCTTTTAATTGTTGCATCTGATGTCTAATATGACCTTCACTCATCACATATAATGGTGTACCATATTTCTTTACTAAATCCATTGCATCAACATCATCAATAAATAAACTACGATCTCTAATTTGAGCAAATGGTGTTTGTAATGTCATCCCTAATCTCTCTCCCTAATATAAATTCTTTAATGTATAATAGCCATTTTCTTTATCAATAATAGCTAGACAAGCTGATAGAGCCCCTTGAACAAAAACTTCTTTCGATAAAGCTGTATGTTTCACTTCAATAATTTCATCATGACCTGCAAACAAAACAGTATGTTCGCCAAAAATTGTACCAGCACGTACAGAAGAAATCCCAACTTCATTTCGTTCACGTTTATGATGGACTTTAGATCTATCATAAACTTCTTTGGTATCTTCAATATTTTCATGAATACTATCATATAATAACTTTGCAGTACCACTAGGAGCATCAACCTTTTGATCGTGATGCTTTTCAATGATTTCTATATCATATCCTTGATCATAGAAAGTCTTAGAAATATCCTTGACAATCTTATTAAGCATAGATACGCCAAAAGAAGTATTATATGATTGAAAAATTGGAATTTGAGAAGAAGCTTCTTCAATATGTAGTAATTGTTGTTCATTAAAACCTGTCGTTGCGATGACTAAAGCACAATGATGACTCACACCGAATTTTAGAATATCTTCCAAATTATTTGGATGAGAAAAATCAATAATTGCATCTATATCTTCAGTCACTTCTGATAAGGAGTTATACATCTTTTCGTCAATTTTTGCGTCAAAGACAGGCGAAACAACGCCAATTAAATTCATTTGGTCGTTGTCTCTCACTGCTTGGGCAACTTTTTTACCCATCAAGCCAAATCCATAAACTAATATATTCATATTAATAACCCTTTTCTTCAAATTTCTTCATTGCATCAAACAATAATTGCTTATTAGCATCAGTTGTTGGAATCAATGGTCTTCTAACCATTTCCCCACATACACCAAGTTTTGCTAAAGCAATTTTAGGCATAATAGGATTGACATCTACAAATAGATATTTACTTACATCATTGAATGCATATGCCATTTCTTGTGCTAATTTTAAATCACCCTTCAAACATGCTTGAGCAAACATCTCCGTTTCTCTAGGATAAACATTAGATAAAACAGAAATAACACCTTTTCCACCAGCTGCTATAAAAGGTAAAATATTATCATCACAACCACTATATAAATCAAAATCCAAATCTTGAGTATGGGTTAAAACATCCATAGCATAATTAATATTATCTGTCGCATCTTTCATAGCTTGAATGTTTTTATGTTTAGCAAGTTCCACTACTGTATCTACAGTAATATTCATACCAGTTCTTCCTGGTACATTATAAAGAATCATTGGGATATCGACTCTATCTGCAATATACGTATAATGATCTATTAAACCTCTTTGACTTGTTTTATTGTAATAAGGTGTCACTACTAAAATTGCATCAGCTCCTGCTTCTTTATTAAACTTGGCTTTCTTTAAAGCAGTTTCAGTATCATTAGAACCAGCTCCTGCAATTACTTTAATACCAGTACCTTTAGCCATCTCAATAACTATCTTAGTAAGTTTAAATTCTTCTTCAATTGTAATTGTAGGTGTTTCACCAGTTGTACCATTCACAAGTAATGCTTGGACACCTCCATCAATCATTCTTTGAACTTGTCTTTTAAAACCTTCATAATCAATACTGCCATCATCCAACATAGGTAACACAAGTGCAACTGCACTACCTTCAAATATCGTTGTCATTTTATATCCTCCTTATAAATGATATGCTTCTTTAATCTCTTTTATAGCTAAATTCATGAAATCATTAGGAATAACACATGAAATAGATATTTCAGATGTTGTAATTTGTAAAATAGGAATTTGATGTTTTCCTAATATATCAAAAATATTGGCTGCTACACCTACTTCATTGGCCATTCCTTCACCTTGTACCTTAACTTTAGCAACATTTCTATTTTGATAAACCATAATTCTAGGATGATCTTCTTTAACATCTTCTAAAGCTTTATTTAATTTATCTTGATCACTTTGACTACAAGTAAAATCAATACGCATTTCATCATCTAACATAACTTCTGAAATCATATCAATATTCACATCATTCTTTGATATATCTTTAAAAATATCAGCTACAAAAAGTGAATTCTTCTCTACATTTAATAACTTTACTTGAATTATCTTATCATCGTATTCCACTTGATTAATTGCATTCATTTCTTTCGCCTTCTTTCAATAAAAAATTGCAATGAACCCATTGCAATAATAAAACATCTTATTAACGCAATAGCTCTCCACTTTACCAAGTGACAGTGATATGAATCATCTTCATATCCCCAGGGTATAATAACATGCAAATCATTATCCCTTCGGCAGTTGTTCGCCCATTCTCCTAGGTTGCATCCATTTTTAGATCACATCTTAACCTTTGCGCCTCTATTTCTTAGCTCAATACTAACATAATAAGCGTTTTAAAGCAACCTAAAATTTTGATTGTTAAGATTCTTCTTACATTATATCACTAATTTTATAATATTTGAGATATTTCTCCATTTATAAAAAAATTAAAATTTTCAAATGAAGCTCAAAATATTTCATTTAGTTTTAACGAAAAATGTCCATACTTTTTATATTTTTAAAATACAAAAAGTATGGACATTTCTTTTTAAATAATATATTATACTTGTGCGAGGTAAGGAAGAATGGTTTTAGAATTAGATCGACACTATATTAAAAGAAAAGAAACAATTGAAAATATTGTAAGAAATGCGATTGATGAAAATAATATTGAAATGGATCAAGTCACATTTGATAATTTGATTATTCACCTATCATTATGTGTATCAAGAGAATTTAATGGTTCATATATAGCTACTAGTGAAAGTCAAATGGATCAATTAAAAAAACATGAGTACTATAAAGTGTCTAAAGGAATTATTAAAGAAATGGAACAAGAATTTAATGTATCGATAGATACAAATCAAATTAATTATACAACACTTTATTTAGCTCATATTAATTTAATAGATATGGATTTTCATTATGAATTTGACTTATTTGATGATATTATGGAAGAAGTTATTAATGAAACTGTTACTAGAATCAGGGAAAGATTAGATACTGATTTGAGAGAAAACGAAGCTTTTTATAATGGTATCACATTACACTTCTATCCAGCTTTAGAACGTCTTCAAAACGATACACAATTAACTGAAAATCCATTAAAAGATATTATTCAAATCAAACATGAAAAAGAATTCAAATGTGCAAAAATATTTAATGAAGTTGTACAGGAATATTACAATAAATCTTTTAATGATTCAGAGTTGGCTTATATTTCATTACACTTTGCGACAGCTTTTCCACAAGATGATTCAGATCTTCAGTAGTATGTTTAACATACTACTTTTTATATTCACATATTTTCCATATCAATTATTTATATTGATGTTAGGAGGATGTTACTATGAAAAAATTACTGATAATGTTATGCTTGATTGGATTATTCGGTTGCACACAAAAATTAAAAAAAGCAGATGTTATTGATGAAGTTGATAATATCGCTATAACAATTGATAATATTACCAGTACTTCAGCAAGTCTTTATATTAATGAGGAATATCCTATAGAACATGGTATTGGAGAATGGTTTAGAATTGATGTTTTAAAAGATGATGAATGGTATGAATTAAATTATATTCATGATGAAGTTAGTTTTGATGATACGATATGTTATAGCAGTGCTGGCATCATACATATGAATTGTGATTGGGAGTATATGTATGGTGAATTATCAAACGGAACATATCGTATAGTGAAGGAAGCTTATGCAACAGATAATGAAAAAGAATATATTTATGTAGAGTTTAATATTTAATTAAGATTATGTTATAAATGTTTTTTTGATTGAAAGTTAACATTCTAATGTATATACTTATTATAAAGGCATATAAGGAGAAAAAAATGATTGGATATGTTAAAGGATATACAAATTGTACTATTACAAAGAAAAGGATTAATGATAAAACGTTAAGTGAACTCATAAAGGTTGATAATAAAATA
Organism: Erysipelotrichaceae bacterium; assembly: GCA_021202205.1. GTDB lineage: Bacteria > Bacillota_I > Bacilli_A > Erysipelotrichales > Coprobacillaceae > JAJQDJ01. Next base: position 9,772 of record JAJQDJ010000093.1, on the reverse strand, counting down.
CAAAACAAATTAGATTATGCACTTAATAATGATGCTTATATAGTTGGTTTAAAGAAAAAGAAAGTTTTAAAGTGTGTTTATATTTTTAATAAAGAAAATGATACACTTATTTTTTCTGTAATCATTAAAACTGAAGAAATCACAGATAAGATACTTAAAGCATTTGAAAAAGATATTATAGTAGACTTAAAGAACAAGGTATCAGCTAAGGAAATAGCACATGTTGAATGGAATGATGTAGTAATCGAACCTAATAATAGTTTGAATTGGTTAGCTTTTGGAATTTCACTTGGAGTATTATTTGGTATTGCATTAGATAGTATTGCTTTAGGAATATGTTTTGGTGTAGCCTTTGGATGTTGTTGTGGAGTAATAGCGACACATAAATAAAATAATACAAGTAATAAAAAAATTATCCCAGAATGATCTGGGATTTTTTAATTAATATTGGTAGATATTATCGAAGTTTGTTATAATTGTTTGATAGAGACAGGGGGATAACATGAAGAAAGTAAGAGAAGCCATCGATATTATTAGGGTTAATATATGGACATTGGTGAAATATGAAACGGTTTATAAGATACTAACATTATTTATATTTACACCTTTATTTTTAAAAGGATTTAATGAAATTATGAATGTTACAGGTTATACTTATTTAACAGCTGATAATTTATTTGAATTCTTATTTAAGCCTATAACTCTTTTATTTTTGTTTATTTTAGTAATCCTTATGACTTTATATAATATGTTTGATATTACAACTATTATAGTAATATTAGATGCTTCTTATCAAAAGAAAACAATTAATACATTTGAAGCAATATATACAACATTATCTAAA
>JAJQDJ010000093.1:0-8918 GCA_021202205.1 Erysipelotrichaceae bacterium | reverse complement strand
ATTTATTTAGATTAGAGAATATTTTTTTACCATTTTTTGTTTTATTATTGATACGATTTGTGAATATTGGTATTTCTTCTAATTTTATTTCTTCCATTAATATACCTGCGTTTGCAATGGAAGTTATTGAAGGTAATAAGATATATTATATAGCTTATTGGGTGGTTGTAGTATTGTTTGTCATAATATTGATATTATGGATGTATTCTTTGCATTATTTTGTATTAGAGAATGAAAATTATGTTTCAGCTATTAAACATAGCATAGCTTTAGGTAAACATAAACATATGAGAGACATATTAATTTTAGCTTTGATTCAGGTATGTTTGATGGGATTGTATGTGATGTTTGTAGGTGTTGGTGTATTAGCTATATATGCTATGAATGCATTTGTTAATAATGTTATTTTTAAAAGTGTTGTATCAACATTGATTGTTGGCATAGGGGCTTTATCTTTTGTAATATTTACAGTTTTATCTACACCAATGAACTATTGTGCTATTAGTGTTTTGTATTATGCTAGAAAAGAAGAAAAAGGAGAAGTGTGTCAGCATATTGAGTTTAAACATATTAATCTTTATGAAAACTTATATAAGAAGTTTAAAAAGATCATTATATATTTAAGTGTCGTTGCTACTGTATTAGGTGTAGTGTTTGCTTATAATGTTTATAAGGGTAATTTTAATCTTAATATTGAATATATACGTACAATGGAAGTGAGTGCTCATAGAGGAGCATCGGCATATTATCCTGAAAATACGATGAGTGCTTTTCAAGGTGCTGTGGATTTAGGTGCTGATTGGATAGAGCTAGATGTTCAACAAACCAGAGATGGTGTTATTATTATCAGTCATGATACCAAATTTAAAAGAATATTAGGTTTAAATAAGAATGTTTGGGAAGTGACTTATGGTGATATTAAAGATTTGGATGCTGGTAGTTTCTTTAGTAGTGAATATAGTTATGAACGTATACCTTTGTTAGAAGATGTTGTGGCATTTGCTAAAGAAAATAATATTAGATTAAACATTGAACTTAAGCCAACAGGACATGAAACAGATTTTGAAAAAGATGTCATTGATATTGTTAATAAATATGATTTTAAAGATTGTTGTGTTATTACATCACAAACATATAGTGCTTTAAAGAATGTGAAAGAGTATGATGAAAACATTAAAACGGTTTATGTGATGGCTGTTGCTTATGGTAAAATAACAAATTTAGAATATGCTGATAACTTTAGTGTTGAAGCATCAAATGTTAGTCAATCACTTGTTAAACAAATACATAATGCTAATAAAGAAATATATGTTTGGACAGTTAATAGTGAAAGTACCATAATCGAAATGATTAATTATAACGTCGACAATATCATTACTGATGATATTACATTGGCTAAGGATACCATTATGGAAAGCAAAACAAGCAATATAATCAATGAATATGTTGAATTTATCGAAAGTATATTTTCATAAATCTTGTTGTAAAGGAAAAGAGTTTGGTATATACTTGTTTACAAGGAAACAAGAGGTGTAAAATATGCATGAACAACTACAAAAGTTAATGAAAGAACATTTGGATAAACAAGAACTACTAACTAAAATGACAGAAGCTGATATTCTACATGAATATGGTTATAGCGAAATACATACTTTAATGGCTATTGGTGATTTTAAATCACCAAATGTCACTGAAATATCCAAATATATGGATATGAGCAAAGGCGGTATTAGTAAGGTTATTAAGCGTTTGATATTACATGGACTTATTGAAAGTTATCAACAAACTGATAATCATCAAAAGATTTTTTATAGATTAACTGATAAAGGACACATACTCTATGAAGAACACAACAAATGTCATCAACAATATTTAGATAGAGATGCCATCTTTTTACAACAATACAGCGAATCTGATCTTCAACAAATCGTTTCATTTATGTCTGCTTATAATAAATACTTAGATCATGAAATTCAAAAGAAGAGTGAGAAACATGAATAAAAATCTAACAAGTGGTTCAGTTTTTAATTCTATAACATTATTTGCATTACCGATGTTATTAGGTAACATCCTCCAACAAACTTATAATGTTGTAGATACATGGGTTGTAGGACAGTTTATTAGTTCTAATGCTCTTGCAAGTGTAGGTTCTGCTTATACGCTGATGACATTTTTAACATCGATATTAATAGGTTTAAGTATGGGAAGTGGCATTGTCTTTTCATTATGTTTTGGCAGTCATGATGAAAAGAATCTCGAGCATAGTTTAAGTGCTTCGTTTATACTTATTGCGATAGTGATGATACTGCTAACGATTATACCATTAATATTATTGAATAATATTGTTCATTGGCTCAATATACCAAAAGAAATTATTGATATTACATCAATATATCTTCAAATCATTTTTTGTGGCATCCCTGCGGTATTTTTATATAACTATTTTGCTGCTTATTTAAAGTCTGTGGGTAATTCCATTATGCCACTTGCGTTTTTAGGTATTTCTACTATTATTAATATAATATTGGATTTATTTTTTGTGGTTGTATGTCGTTTTGGTATATCAGGCGCTGCATATGCGACTATTATTGCTCAATATATATCAGGTATAGGAATTGCTTTGTATGTCTTAAAACAACATTCAATAGTACGAAGTGCCTTAACACATGTTCAATTTCATAAGTCACATTTAAAACAAATTGCTGGTTATTCCATTTTTACTTGTTTACAATAATCTGTTATGAACTTAGGTATATTAATGGTACAAGGATTAGTGAATAGTTTTGGTACAACCATTATGGCTGCTTTTGCAGCCGCTGTGAAAATTGATTCATTTGCCTATATGCCTGCTCAAGAATATGGTAATGCTTTTTCGACTTTTGTGGCTCAAAATGTGGGTGCTTGTAAAAAGGATAGGGTTATGCAAGGAATCAAATGTGCTATTGTAACTATTATTATATATTGTGGATTAGCCTCACTTGTATTATGGTTTATGGCAAAACCACTCATGCAAATATTTGTAGATATGAGTGAAATAGCAATTATTAACGCTGGCATAAAATATCTACATGTTGAAGGAGCATTTTATATTGGTATTGGGTTATTGTTTTTCTTTTATGGTTTATATCGAGCACTTGGAAAACAAGAAATGTCATTGGTGCTAACAATTATTTCATTGGGTACAAGAGTTGTATTGGCTTATACACTTTCACCATATTTTGGTGTGACAGCCATTTGGTGGGCTATCCCTATCGGTTGGATATTAGCCGATGTGACAGGATTTATATATTTTATGCTTAAGAAAAAGAAAATATTTGAATCAATATCGAATTAGTATTTCCTAGGCAATACTAACTCGATATAGATAAATAAAGTTGGTAAAGGAGGATGCACAATGGATAAGCAAGATATAGAAATGTTTGATGTATTAGATGAAGATGGACATAAAACGGGAGAACAAGTTAACAGGAGAATTGCTCATGAAAAAGGTATCTTACATGGAGCTAGTCATATCTTTATTTATAGAGTTAAAAATAACAAAATAGAAATATTATTACAAAGGAGAAGTAGTAATAAAGATAGTTTTCCTAATTGTTTGGATACATCATCAGCAGGACATGTTGAAGCAGGTATGAATTTTGATGATACAGCATTAAAAGAATTAAAAGAGGAATTAGGTATTATTGTAAATGCAAGTGAAATACATTATGAATATAAAATGAGGTATTCTAGCATTGATGAATTTTATGGCAAGATATTTAATAATCAGGAGATTATTTATATTTATACATTAAAGAAAGATATTGATGTAAGTGATTTAAAACTGCAGAAAGAAGAAGTATCAGAAGCTATTTGGTTAGATGGAGATTATATAGCCGATAGACTTCATCATAAAGATCCAGAATTTTGTATATTTAAAGATGAATATGATAAAGTTTAAAAAATAATTAAAGAAAAAGAATATCATGAATAATTATAATAATATCAGGAGTTGAGAGAATATGCGAAGATGCAAAATAACAGTATTAAAAAGAGAATTTAATGATGATTTAGCAAAACAATATATTAAAATACCCAATTTTGGTTTATGTCATTTAATGAAAGAAGGAGATACTTTTATTACATCAGGGCCATTTGGTTGTGGCATGCCAGAAAACTTTTGTGATATGGCATGGCACGCGATAGAATTACAAGCTACGAGTTTAGCTACTGTTGGTAAAGTATTTGGTGTAGATGATGTTCATATAGCTTGTTGTAATGATGGTGTAAGACCAGTTATTTTTAAATTGGAAGCTATTGAAGATGATAGTGAACAAATATTTTAGGAGTATATGATGACAATTGAAGAAGAAGTATTTAAAAAATCAAGTATAGTCTTTGACAAGCTTATATCTTATGGCTTTATTAAAAATAATGATATATACCTATATACGACAAATATTCTTAATAATAGTTTTAGAGTAGAAATAACAATCAATCACAAAGGTATGATTAATGGTAAAGTTATTGATAATGATTTTGATGAAGAATATACCAATTTTAGAGTGAAAGGTGTTAAAGGTGATTTTGCAAGTCAAGTATTAGAAGCTTATCAAGATATATTGTATGACATTAAGAACAATTGTACTAAAGAAGAATATTTTAATAGTTCACAAGCTAATCGCATATCACAAATGATTTATAATCAATATCATGATGTACCTGAATTTCTATGGGAAGATGATGATGAAACTGGCGTGTTTAGAAATCCTCGTAATGGTAAATGGTATGGCATAGTGATGTATATTAATCAATCTAAATTAGATAGCAAGACTGATAAAGAAGTAGAAATACTTAATATTAAGTTAGATGATAAAGTCAAAGAATTACTCAATAAAGATGGTTACTATAGAGCTTATCATATGAATAAAGAGAAATGGTTAAGTATTATATTAGATGATACATTAGATGATGAAGAAATCATGCAATATGTTAAAACAAGTCATCAATTCACTGAAACAATAGATGCATGGATTATACCTGTCAATCCTCAGTATTGTGATATGATTCATTTCTTTGATCATAATGATATAACAACTTGGAAACAAACAAGTAAGATGCATGTCGGTGATATTGTTTATTTATATGTTGGTAAACCTATAGGAACAATCCTATATAAGTGTCAAGTCATAGAAGTGGATATTCCTTATACATATCAAGATAAAAATCTTAAAATGTCTAAAATCATGAAATTGAAACTATTAAAGAGATATAATCAAGATCAATATCCGTTCGACGTATTAAAACAATATGGTATTAAAGCTATTAGAGGTCCAAGAAGAATAAGCGAAGCATTAAGAAAAGCAATGAATGATTAAATAAAATATGTTACAATGAATACAATGGAGGTAGGATTATGATTAGATTTGAAGATATTGAACAAAAAGATATTCCTGAATTTAGAGGCGGAACGGGTATTACAAAAGCACGTATGTTTGTAGATGACTATAATAAAATTGCTGAAATCACTTTACAAAAAGATGTTTATGTCGGCGAACATAAACATGAAGTAGATAGTGAAGTCGTTTATGTATTAAGTGGTATCGCTAATTGTGTTTTAGACGGCGAAGAAGAGATCGTCACAGCAGGACAAATTCATTATTGTCCAAAGGGACATACACATTATATTTATAATTGTCATGATGAAGATTTAGTAATGTATTGTGTGATACCTAGACATGAGTAAAGACCAACGAAAGTTGGCCTTTTATCTATATTTTTGTATTCTACATGTATGATGTTTATAATCTTTTTTACCACTATCACTTTCGTAACTAATACCAATTAATAATAAATTATCTTTATAATGCTCAAAAGCTTTAAAATAATCTCGACTATTGATTTGATTAATAGCGTGATCAACAGATTTATTCCATTTAAGTTCCACAATCATAGCTGGATTAGTTGGATCAAGAGGAATAAAACCAATATCACAAAAACCTTTACCACTTGGCATTTCTCTTAGGATAGTATAATAATCCTGAGCTGTATAATAAGCCATTAGTATTGTTGTACTAAGTGCATCTTCGTTGTTATATTTTGGTGGTGAAGCAACATAAGAATCATGTATTTCTTCTATTTCCTTACCAACTTCGACTTCATCTAAATTCCAGGTTGCTTCTAATAGTTTATCGGATTTTTAAATAAGTCTCATTGTTTCTGGCCATTTGACTTCTTTTACTACAGAAACAAAAGAATCAGTTATTTCTTTGTTGGGAATATAGACAGTTTTAGTTATACTATCATAAGCTAAATATCCTAAATGTATAAGTAAGGTTAACACATCATCTTTAGAAGTAACGCTGGCCATATCATTAGAAAAAGTAGAAGTATCAACGGTTATTTTATCACCAATTAATAATCTATGGATAGTATCTTTTAGACCGTCATAATTAGAACTAATATATCTTTTTAAATTTTCAAACGATGCTGTTTTAGACCAATAATTGCCTAATTCTTTTGTTGTTACAGCTTTAACAATTGATTTAGGGCTATAGATAGAAACACCATTTTTAAATTGATAGCCATCATACCAATCCTTAATATTATCAAAATTCATATCATACTGATAACATAAATCTTTAACTTCATCTTCAGTAAATCCCATATAATTTTCATAAGTCATTGGATCTAGCATAGATATTTTATCAAACATATTCATATGAGTTTCATCGATTTTTTTAATTGGAAGCATACCTGTCATATAAACCAGTGATAAATAATCTTTATCTTTTAGAAGGCAATTTAAAAATATGAGGAAATCAGCTTTGTTTTCTTCGCTTTGAATATATCTTAAAGCATAATCCCAGTTATCAATAATGAATATGAATTGTTCATTGGTTTCGCAATATATATCATCTAAAGTAAAAGATAAGTCATTATTATCTAAGAAATCAACATCATTATACCTTATCAGAATTTCTCGCATAATGGCTTTAGTTAGTAATTGAATCATTTCTTTAACATTATTTGTTTTGGTATAGAAGTTTTGCATATCTATATAAATGACATTGTATTTGTTTAGATTTTTTTGATAATTATCTGTTTGTGCTATTTTTAAATTATTAAAGAGTAAAGATGAATCACAACCTTTAGAATAATAAGCAGCAAGCATCTTGGCATCAGTGCTTTTTCCAAAACCTTTTGGCCTTGAAATGCAAATATAACTGTCGTTACTATCAATTATTTTATTTAATTTATCAATTAATAAGGATTTATCAATATAAATTTTTCTTGATAATGTTTCTTTAAATGATTTATTATTTGGATTTAAATAAGTATTCATTGTATCACCTAAAGCTATTATAGCAGCAAGCAAACAATGTTTGCAATAAATAAATTATTGCATTCCTGATATAACTATTAATACTTGTGAAGGCAGATAAAACAACCACATACCAATACGTGTGAATTCATGAACTAGACCAATATCAGTTATATTAAATAAACCAACACAAATATCACAACAAATAAATAATGTGAGTCCTAAAGCAAATATGAATCCAATATTTTTATAGTCTTTCCAAACGATAATAGTATTAATAAGTAATTGTATAAAATAGATAATCGCAAATATATTTACAATATCAGTTATATTTGTTAGAAATATGATTAATAGAGGTAATATAATTCTAAATATCCATAAATTATTTCCTAACTTTATCATATATATTAATTGAACAATGATAAAACAAATAAGACCAAGGATTTCATATTCATTCATAACTAATAAAAACCAATCAGCAAGCATCGTAAAAAATAATGCTGTAGATATCAATTTATCACCATGATAAAAACTACTATATAAAGAAAATATAAAACATAATACTAAACTTGCATATTTAAAAGGTGTCGTAGCTGAATAATGTTTTGTGAAATCTAATGTAAGAAAAATAATATAGAGGATAAATTCAATAATAAGAAAATATTTAATCGTTCGTTTCATAGTGCCTCCATAAAATAATGATATAATTAAAAAAATAGTGTATAATGAAATTACTAAATAATAAATGTATTAAGTATATTATATGTTAATAAAGATTGAAAAGAAAGGATAGAAGATATATGAAATTAATAACGAGAGCTGATGATTTGGGATTCAGTGAAGCAGTAAGTTTAGGAATTTTAAAAGCTGTTAAGAATGGTGTTATTACTAGTGTTGGTATGATGCCTAATATGGATAGTGCACAGTATGGATATAATTTAATAAAGGATTTTGATATTGCATTGGGTCAACATACAAATATATGTGTAGGCAAGCCATTGAGTGATCCAAAGCTTATTCCTTCTTTAGTACAGGAAAATGGTGAATTTTGTTCAAGCAAAGAAATTAGAGCAAGAAAAGAAGATACTATTAATGTTGAAGAATGTGAAATAGAAATTGAAGCACAACTTCAAAGATTTATTGAAATCACTGGTCAAAATCCAGACTATTTTGAAGGTCATGCGGTATTTTCTGATAATTTCTTTATTGCATTAGAAAATGTCGCAAAAAGACATGGCTTATTTTTCTGCAATCCAGGTATAGATAAGCAATGGGAAAAGGATAATGGTATTGTTGGATTAGGATTTATGAAATTGGATGAAAAAGGATTGTATGACCCTGGTGCATTTATGCAGGGACATTTGGATGATATCAAAAATAATCTTTGTAGTGTTGCTATATTCCATCCTGGATATTTAGATCAATATATTTTAACGCATTCTTCTTATACACTTATTAGGCCAATGGAATGTGATTTCCTTTGTGGTAATTGGATAAAAGAATGGATTAAAGAAAATAATATTGAACTTGTTGACTTTAGAAATTATAAAGACTAGCGCGAGCTCAATGTCATTAAGTTTATTTTTAAGAAATTATATGTTAATGACTTTACGGG
>JAJQDJ010000225.1 GCA_021202205.1 Erysipelotrichaceae bacterium | reverse complement strand
TGTAAGGTATATACCTGATATATATCTTACTATACTTATTATACGAGGAGAAATTGATGGTAAAAATGCTAAATTATCATATGGATTTGATCATGAAGATTTCTATGTACCTAATGAAGTCTATGATGATTTTAATGAACATGTTATCAAAAGAGGTACTAAGAAATATAAAAAATGGAATAAGCTATTTAAAGAATATCAACTGGAATATCCTGAATTAGCTCAAGAATTAATTGATACTATTAACAATAAATATAGCTTAGATTATGAAGAATTTGTAAACGAATACTCATTTGATCTCAATGAAGCTACCCGAGCTACAAGTGAAAAGCTTATTAATCTCATAGCTTCACAAAATCCAACATTTATGTCTGGTACAGCTGATTTATCTACTTCTACTAAAACTGTTATTAAAGATGGCGAGCAATTTAGTAAAGATAACTATAGTGGTAGAAATATATACTTTGGTATTAGAGAATTTGCAATGGTATGTATTATGAATGGTATCACATTACATAAGGGTATCAAAATATCTTCAGGTGGTTTCTTTGTATTCAGTGATTATTTTAAACCAGCACTTCGTATATCATGTTTAATGAAATTACCAATTATCATTCCACTATCTCATGATTCTATCGCTGTAGGTGAAGATGGACCAACTCATCAACCGATTGAACAATTATCAATGTTAAGATCAATGGTCAATATTCAAGTATTAAGACCAGCTGATGCATATGAAATGTGTGCTGCATGGAAAAAAGCCATTGAAACAACTGATAAACCTACTATATTGGTTCTTACAAGACAAGGTGTTGAAAACATTACTCATGCTACTTATGAAGATGTTTCTCATGGTGCATATGTTGTTTCAAAAGAAAAAGAAAAAATAGATGGTATTTTAATAGCGACTGGTAGTGAAGTTTCACTAGCCATTAAAGCTCAAGAACAATTACTACAACAAGGTCATGATATAAGAGTTGTATCTATGCCTTCTATGGAATTGTTTGATCAACAAAATGATGAATACAAAGAAAGTATCTTACCAAACAATGTAAGAAAACGTTTAAGCATAGAAATGGCGTCAAGCTTTGGATGGCAAAAATATGTTGGTTTAGATGGTCAATCACTAGCCATTGATAAGTTTGGTAGCAGTGCACCAGCTAATGTCGTTATAGAAAATTATGGCTTCACTATAGAAAATGTTGTAAAAACATATCTAGGAATGAAAAAGGATAATTTGTGATTATCCTTTTTCATTTAAGCCTAATTCAATTAAATCCCATTGAAGCATTATCCAAGGAATGTAACATAACAAAACAACATATACAATATCTTTAAAATCATAATTTTCAAGTACAACACATATACCATAATATAAACCTATACAAACCATAGCTAATACTAATGTAACTACTTTCTCTTTTCGTACAAATATATTCTTGATAAATTCAGTTATGTTCTTAGTTTTTCCATTAACATATGACATCAAATAAGTTATTAATATAGGAAATAAACACACTAAAGCCACAGTACTTTGTCTACTTATTTTCACATATAATTGATCAAAAACAAATATACAACCTATAATAATGAATACTTCAATATAAGATTTATTTTTCATATTCTTCTCCTTTTATAGCTAAAGTATACCCATATTATATTTATTCAACTATCAAAAGATTGTTAAGAAAAACAATAGTTTTTGTATTAATGAAAATTAACTTTTTATTACAAAATATAAAAATCCCTCTTCAAATTTAATTGAATGGGATTTTCATATAACAAAAATTATTTAAACCAAAAGCCAGAATAATCGTATTTAAATACGCGATACCACCATTGATCACCCATACCATTAAGAGTTTGTATGAGTTCTCCTTCACTATCATATTCTGCTGCTGCAAAAGCAAAACCACTATCAACAAGAATATTTCCATTATCTAATAGTTGATATGAACTGACATAAGCTGAATATGCAACTGGTAATGAATAATTCAATTCGAATGTACCTTCGTTTTCATCAATAAGATAAACATATATATAAGACTCGGCATCGTCTTCTTCAACATTAGAATATGTTCCATAATAGTTATCATCAAGTGTATAATCATATCCTCTACTACTACACTTAGTAAAATTATTATTGAACATGTATAAATAATATTGACCATCTTCTAGTTCATCATCCATTACAACTTCTACGCAATGTTGCCCAGCTTGAAGTGAAAAATCACCTACTTGTTCAAGAAGAAGGTCTTCATATCCAGTACCTTCCCAGAATGTATCAGAACCAATAGTCCAAGAGACTGTTGGATTATCAAAAATATTATCGACACGTATAATAGTAGAAGTCTCTCGTGCACTCAAAATAAGTGAATCATCATCAATAAGAGAAAGCGTATTAAGATGCATCCAGTCAAGAGAATCATCCTCAGGATATTCAAGTGTTGCAAGATAATCACCAAACAAATCTTTCAAATCAATAATCTTCGTAACCTCGCTCGATTCCAAATCAAGACTTAATACTATATCTTCTTCCGTATCAGCACCATATTCAGTCCCTAATAAAAGTACATTTCCATCTTCATCAAAAATATAATCATGATGCAATCTATAATCACCAAGATCATAAATTTCTGAAAGTCGTCCTGTATTATCCATTCCTACCAAATATTGAGCGGATGCAGAATAATACATGATGCCATCCTCAAATATAAGTCTATGAGCTCTATAGCTAATAATAGGGATTTCACTTCTACAAACACCATCGTTATCATAGATATAAATATATCTATAAGCAGCATCCGCATCAGCACCTTCATCCATATCCTGATCATTACCAAGAACTGTATACAAGCCATCGCTCACTTCCTGCGTACTTGTTCCATCAGTTATATCAAGTTGAATATATTCTTCTTGATTATAAATTTCTGGTGCTTCATATTGTCCATTGTGTTGTTTCAGTATTTCCATCTTCATCAGTCGCAGTAAGTGTTACAAGATTGACAGCACCACCTACTAAACCAATAAGTTGATATTCATGTTCTGTACTATAACCACCTGATGTCGTATAACTAAAGTCACTATACCCTTCGGTTGTTATTGTATAAGAAATTTCAACAGATGTATCAGTATTAAAATAAACATAAAGACTTGTAGTATTTGTGCAATATGGATTCGCTATTATAAGCGGTGACGCAAAAGTATAATCAGTACTCTTAAGATCCTCTATCTGATTATAAATATCATCCTGAAATTCCGTCGTATAGATTGTTTTCACATTCGTTTCATCACTTAATGTAAGAATTTCAGCATCTTCAATCACATTATCAGCATCAAAATTTATACTGCTTTCTTCTGTTGAAGTTGTGGAACAACCACACATCAAAAGACTCAAAGCCAAAACTATAAATACATTTTTTTGAACATTTTACTTATCATTTTTTTACTCCTTTCAAAATTTTAGTAATATAGTTATTAGTATAAATCACGTAAAAAAATATAACAATTTATCACGTTGAAATAACAAAATTATATTTTTTTGCCCATAATTAACACAATTCAAAACAATAACATTGGTTTATCATAAAGTAAAAAAATATGAAATATGTCCAAACATATTTCATACTTTAAGTTTTCATAATAATTATTTTTCCATCCAAGATTGATCATTAGGATCTTTCTTCCATGCTTTTAACTTTTCTAAATCACTACTTTCAATATAATTATTTTCAATAGCGACTTCAATCAATTCATCATAATTTGTTAAAGTATGGAATGTGCAATCCTTATTACCAAAGTTTTCTGTAGCTTTAGGTAAGTTATATGTAAAGATTGCAACCATACCAATAACTTCACAACCAGCCTCTCTCAAAACATCTACACACTCTAATGAAGATCCACCAGTTGAAATCAAATCTTCAACTACAACAACCTTCATACCTTCTTTAACATTACCTTCTATACGGTTATTACGTCCATGAGACTTCGCTCCACCACGAACATAACCCATAGGTAAATCTAAAAGATCAGCAGTTAATGCAGCATGCGCAATGCCTGCAGTAGCTGTACCCATTAAACATTCAGCTTCTGGATATTCATCTTTTATTAACATTGCTAATCCTTTTTCTATATCATTTCTTACACTAGGATAAGATAATGTTAAACGATTATCACAATAAATAGGTGATTTAATACCACTAGCCCAAGTAAAAGGATCATTTGGTCTTAAAAATACTGCTTTAATATCTAATAAATCTTTTGCAATTGTTTTCATTTGTGTTCTCCTTGAAATTGTCTATAAACTTCTTTATATGTTTCTACTGGATTACTAGCTCTTGTAATAGTTCGTCCAACAACAATATAATCAGATGTTAAATCTTTAGCCATAGCTGGTGTTGTTACACGCTTTTGATCATTAACACTATCGCTAGCCAAACGAATACCTGGTGTAACCGTTAAAAAGTCCCTACCAACATTTTCATGAATAATAATTGATTCTAATGGTGAACATACAACACCATCCAACCCAGCTTCTTTGGCATTTTGTGCCCATTGTAAAACAACATCAGATAATTCTTCATGAATCAATAATTCATCATCTAATACTTCCTGATCCAATGAAGTTAAACAAGTAACAGCTATACATAAAGGTCTTTTATCTCCTTTGCAACCCTCATTTAATCCATCAATAGCTGCTTTCATCATAGCAATACTACCTGATGCATGAACGTTAACCATATCCACATCTAATTTAGCCAATTGCTTCATAGCACTTTTGACTGTATTAGGAATATCATGTAATTTTAAGTCTAAGAATATCTTATGGCCTCTTTCTTTAATCAATTTTATCATTTCTATACCTTCACCATAAAATAATTCCATACCTACTTTAACAAATAGCTTTTCATCACCAAATTTGTCTAAAAATTCTAATACTTCATCTTTCGTCTGAAAATCTAATGCAATGCATATTCGACTATTGCTCATATCTTTCCTCCAATAATTTTTTTCAATTATAGCATAATATCTAAAAAATGCAATCACTATAAAAATGAATCTTATGATATGATTCACTTAAACACAAATAAATTAAATAATCAAGTTTTTGCACTAAAATGCAAAAAAGCTAGATTCTTATCTAGCTTAATAACATTCTATCATTGACAAATTCATGTCCACTGGCTTCTTCAAATTTCTTTAATAAATCAGATACCTTAAGATTCTTTTTTTCTTCTCCACTAACATCATAAATTATACGACCTTTATACATCATAATCAAACGATTACCAACATCTATCGCATCCTGCATATTATGCGTTACCATCATTGCAGTTAAATGTTGTTCATTAATTATTTCATTTGTTAGAGTTAAAACTTTAGCACTGGTTGCAGGATCTAAAGCAGCAGTATGTTCATCTAATAGAAGTAATTTGGGTTTTTGTAATGTTGCCATCAACAATGTAATAGCTTGTCTTTGACCTCCTGAAAGTAATCCTACTTTCGTTGTCAGACGATCTTCTAAACCTAATCCTAAAGATTTTACAATTTCATAGTATTGTTTCTTTTCTTCTTTAGTGATACCCCATCTTAAACCTCTTTTTTGTCCTCTTCGTTTTGCTAAAGCAAGATTTTCTATAATCTGCATATCTGAAGCAGTCCCCAACATTGGATCTTGAAACAAACGCCCAATTTTTTGTGCTCTTAAATACTCTGGCTCTAATGATATATCTTCACCATCTAAAGTAATAATACCTGAATCCATAGGATATAAACCAGAAATCATATTGAGTAATGTTGATTTACCAGCACCATTACCACCAATAATAGTCACAAAATCACCATCGTTTAATTCTAAACATATTTCATGCAATACTTTCTTTTCATTAACAGTACCGAGATTAAATGTTTTACTTACGTTTTCTAACTTAAGCATCTTATTTATCCTCCTTAGCTGTTAATTTTTTATATGTTGCAAGTTGTCGTTGCTTAGCTAATAGTGTCGGTACTGTTAAAGCTATACCTACAATAATAGCTGTCAAAAGCTTTAAATCATCTGTATTCAAACCTAATTGTAAAACCAAAGCTACAATACAACGATAAATCATAGAACCAACAATAACAGAACATAATGTTAAAGCAAAATTAGACTTCTTAAATCTAAATATCACTTCTCCTATAACAATACTTGCTAAAGCAATAACAATCGCTCCAGTCCCTGCTCTAACATCACTGGCTTGACCATATAATGTATTGAGTGAACCAGATAAAGCTACTAAAGCATTCGCTAGCATCAAACCAAGAAGTTTCATCATATCAGTATTAATACCTAATGATCTAGCCATTTGTTCATTATTACCAGTTGCTCTAAAAGCTGAACCCATTTCTGTACCAAAGAACCAATAAAGCAAAGCTATAACAATCACAACAAACGTTAATGCAATTCCTAAAGCTATATAATAACGACTAATACCCCAATTTTTAGCTAACGTTGCAAATAAAGTATCAGCTGTTGTAAGAGGTAAATTCGCACGACTACCCATGATTCTTAAATTGATTGAATATAAGCCGATTTGTGTCAGGATTCCAGCTAAAATAGCGGGAATCTGACATTTTGTTATTAACATACCTGTTACAAAACCTGCAAGTGATCCTGCCAGCATGGCTATCACTATAGCAAGCAAAGGATGGATACCATTTAATACGCATACAGCGCAAACAGCACCACCTGTGGCGAAACTGCCATCAACTGTCATATCAGCAATATTCAATAGTCTAAATGTAATATAAACGCCTAGTACTAAAAATCCCCAGATTAATCCTAAGTCAACAGCGCCTAAATACGTATAAAATAGTCCCATAAATAAACCTCTATTCTACAAATGTTGCATCAGGATAATCATCTTGATTGATAGTAATACCACATTTTTCAGCAATTGTTAAATTAATAACTATAGTACAATCTTCTGCTGCTAAATATTCAATTGGTGTTTCTGCAGCAGTTGTTTCACCCTGTAAAATAGCTAAAGCTTGTTCACCAGCTTTAACACCTAAATTATAATAGCTAATACCATAAGTAGCAAAACCACCATTGCTAACCATACCTTCTTCACCAACGATGCAAGGAATCTGATATTGAGAAGTAATAGCTTCAACAGTACTCATATATTCTGCTAATAAGTTATCAGTAGGAATATAAACAACATCATGTCCAGCAGAAGCAATTTGATTCACAACTGCATCGATATCATTTGTATCAGACACTGTATAAACTTTATAATCTAAACCTAATTCTTCAGCTGTTTCAACAGCAATATTCCCTTGGAATATAGAGTTATCTTCACTACCACAATATAAGATAGCAACACTTTGTGTATCTGGTAATAATTCCATCATTAAATCAAATTGATCTGCTACTGGAGTCAAATCAGAAGCACCAGTCACATTTCCACCAGGAGCATCACTGCTTTCAACTAAACCAGCAGTTTCATAATCAGTAATAGCACATCCAACAATAGGAATATCCGTTGTTGCAGCTTGAGCTGCTTGAGCTGCTGAAGTAGCGATGGCATAAATTAAATCATTTCCATCATTAACCAACTTATCAGCAATTGTTGTACAGTTTGATTGATCTCCACCAGCAACTTGATAATCAATATTATCTTCACTTACACCAGCAGCTACCAAAGTATCCTTAAAACCTTCATAAGAAGCATCCAATGCATCATGTTGTGACAATTGGATAACCCCAATCTTTACCTCTGATAAATCAGTTGTTGATGAAGAATCATCAGTTGAACTGCATCCAGCAAGGATTAATCCTAAAGCAATTAATCCAGTTAACATTCTTTTCATAATATTTTTATCCTCCCTTTTCTACAAATAAAAAAACACTCGTCCATAGAGGACGAGTGATCGTGGTACCACCTCAGTTTGTCATTACTTTACAGCAATAACCTTTATAAGCTCTATCAAGCTCTTCATAAGTAACGTTATGATGACGGCTGCCCCTTATCAAAGCAACGACTCCGTGGTGAATTCAAGATCCTTCAACGTATAATTTTCACCAGCCATTATATCCCTAATGTCTCAAGAATCTTTACTATGTCACATCAATGTCTTTATTTGTATGTATAAATAAATAATACCCAAATGATAAAAGTTTGTCAATATAAAACATTATTTCTTGGTAAAATTTTTATGCAATTTTCAATTAAACTCATACATAATAATACCTGTAGCAATAGCCACATTTAAAGAATCAATACCTTGAATAGGAATATACATATGTTTATCACATATATCCAATATTTCTTGAGATACACCATTTCCTTCATTACCCATCACAAAAGCCATTTTTTCCTTCTTTTCAAACATATGAATATCCTGTCCATTTTCTAATGATGTTCCGTAAACCTCTATATGATTCTTATGCAATAATTCAATAGCTTCTCTTAAATCCATTGTAACTATATTTATATGAAACATAGCACCTTGGGTTGATCTTATGACTTTATCATTATAAATATCGACACAATCCTTTGATAAAATAACCTGATCATATCCAAAAGCCAAGGCACTACGAATAATTGTTCCTAAATTACCAGGATCTTGAATCTGATCCAATAAAATATATCTATGACTATTCAAATCAATATTATTATTTCTTTTATAACATATGGCCATAATTGGCTGAGGAGACTTCGTAAAAGCTAATTTCTTCATAATATTCTCTGATACATAGATAGTATCTTCATCAAAAGTATCATTCAAAGATGTTATAACAGTTTTTATACAATGCTGTTTTCTTGCTTCTTCTATTAAATGATACCCTTCTATCAAGAATAATCCTGTTTCATCACGATATTTCTTCTGTTTCAGCTTTAATATATCTTTTATAGTTTCATTATTCATCGATGTAATCATACATGCTCCTCCTTAAGTCTTTTTATACGTTGTTTATAATCACTCATATGTTTTTCTATTTCATAATAAAATTGTTTGGAATGATTAGGATACATAAAATGGGTCAATTCATGTACAATAACATAATCAATCAAATCCTTTGATAAATGCACCAATGTAAAATTGAATGTTACTTTATTATCACGATAATAACAACTTCCCCATCTTCCTTTATATTTTTTTATTTGTATAACAGGCTTATCTAGACAATACTCATAAGATATATAATAAATAATTCTTTCTTGGATATAATTCATGAGTATATCTTTTAAATAAGCTTCTATACATTTTTGTATATGATGAGTATAAACATATAGTTTATCATCATGAATTGCGCACTTGTTTTTACCAATATCCCTTTCGACAATGGTATAACGTTGATGGAATATATAGACAAAACCTTGATCAGTGTATTGATAATAAGGGGTATATTGATCAAGCATAGTTAATAAACGATCTTGATTATTGATAATGATTTTTTCGATAGAATCTATAGATGTATAATAAGGAGCACTGACTTGTAGTATACCATCATTAATTCTTATGCGAATATTTCTCATGTTTTTATATATAATAACATATTCTATAGGTTTTGATGTTAAAATAATTTGATGTTTTTCCATAATACTCCTGTATAATTTTTTCATATTCATCCATATTAATAAAGAAAGGATGAAACTATGCGTGAATTTTTAAAAAATAATTTAAAAGGATATACCCCTGCTAAACTTAAACAAACGATAGATGAAGGCATTGCTTCAAAAGATGAAGCCATTCTCGTAGGATTAGGTGTTTTGTTTGAAGAATATTATCAATCTATTGATAATGCGACAAAGCAACATTTTCTAGAACATCTATCATCATTATTATAGACCATTAATTGGTCTTTTTTAGCATCTCTTTGATGATTCTTATAACAATGAATATACATAATATAATGAAATCATATTGAAACAAATCAAATATAGGAAACAGATAAACAATACCCATAATAATCATACACAAAATAATAGGTTTGTATCCTAATATTATTCGATATTCATCATAAATAATTTTAGAAATTTCAAAGATAATATAATTCATAATCCATAGTAACAAAAAATAAAGTGTTGTATAAATATCTATAAAATAAATACGTTGGATAGCTTCTACAATACTACATTGATAATAATTCATCAAAGATATCATAAAACTTATAAAAGCAGCTAGAAAAGTAATCAATGCATTCCTAAACAAATAATACGGAATGGTATCTTTCTTATTCATAGGCTTCCACCACCTTTAATTCAATTGTGAAAGTATAAGGATTGCTGTCATCTTCACTAGTCATAAGTGTTATAACACATATAACATCTTTATCTAATAGACTATCATCACTATCATAGTATACAACCTGATGATTACTATTATCTAGAATATCTTTCGTATTACCTGAAATATAAGCAAATCTCTCATATTCATTCACTTCAATTTCTTCATTCGCATACATATAATCAATTGTTATATACGGATATTGATCTTCCAAATCCTCTATTTTACTAGAGAAGTCCCCTGTTTTCAGCCATGATGATGTCATATACACATTACTGATTGTATAATCTTTATTAGAACCTGTAAATGTTACGATATCCTGATTTATCATTTTTATTTCATTTTCATATACTTTTTCATTGTCTCCATTAATACTTAAAAGTATATAAGGATTATCAAAATCATCTATGGATATCAAATCATCATAATCCTGTAATGACATATTCAATACTTCGTTATCATAAGATACCTCTAAAGTTTGTTCATAATGAACATCGTCATTGACATAAAAGCTTATAGTCACTTCATCATCTTCCAATAACAAATCACTTTGATAACATAATATTCTTGCATGACCAACTTCTAAAATATTATCCAATTGATAAAATTCATAACCATTTATTTGAAAATCACTATTTTCGCCTTTGAAACAATATTGATACGTATTACTGCTAACATACGTATGAAACATAAAATTATCATACCAAATAAACAATGTTAGTATGATAACAAATAATATAATCAATGATAGTAATAATTGCTTTTTGATTTCATTTTTCATATCATCACCATGGCCATTATATATTTTTTTATCTTAAAAGAAAAGCCATTTTCATTAAAACTAGCAAAGCAAAAAAGCTAGCAGGAGTCCCTGCTAGCATCTATCCTAATGTTACTGTCACACTCATTGAATTACCACTACGATTAATCGTTAAGGTAATTGTATCTCCAGGATCTTTAGCATAAAGCATTGTTAAAAAGTCTTTATAAGATGTTATTTCACTACCATCAAAAGCTGTAATAACATCACCTGCTTGAAGACCAGCACTTTCAGCTGCTGAACCACTTTGAACAGAAGCAATGTAAATACCCTGACTGACATCAGTTGTGATACGATACATATATAATTCATATGAAGAATAATCTGATAATGATATACCACTGATACCTAAGAAAGGTCTTGATACTTTACCTGTTTCCATAATTTCATCAGCTAGCTCAACAACATCATTAATTGGTAAGGCAAAGCCCATACCTTCAACATCTTCAGAAGAATATTTCATTGATGTAATACCTATTAATTCACCAGCTGCATTGATTAAAGCACCACCAGAGTTTCCAGGGTTGATTGCCGCATCTGTTTGAATAACATTCATATCCCAATCATAAGATCCATCATCATTCAAATCTACTGAAATCGTACGTAATGGTGAAGAAACAATACCTTGAGTGACTGTGCCGGCATATTCAATACCTAATGGACTACCAATAGCCAATACTGTTTCACCAGCACCTAATAAAGAAGAATCACCTATATTAAAAGCTTCAACTTCAAAATCTACTGTCATCTTTAATACTGCAATGTCACCATATTCATCACTACCCACTAATTCAGCAGTAATATATTCACCATTGGAATAAACAACTTCAATCTTAGAAGCATCTTCTATAACATGATGATTGGTTATAACATAAACCGTTGTTCCATCAACTTTATAAATAACACCACTACCACTACCAGAAGAAGTATCATTTTCATAAGTCAATACACCTACTGTTGATTCCTGTGCTTTAGCAACCACATCAGTCAAATCACTTGTCACATCATAATTGACTTCATTAACTGTAGCACTTGAAGAGCTAGTAGTCGTTGTAGAGTTATTAAAAAATACCATATACATGAGTACTCCATTACAAGCAAGAGAAATTACAAGTAATACTATCACTACAACTTTAAATAAACTGAAATGAATTTTCTTTCTTGGTTTCTTTCGTTTAACAGGAGGTTTTAAGTATTCATCTTCATAATAGTTTTGATTGTTTTCATCCATATTAATCATCCTTTCCGTTTTTACGATATCATCATAACTGATAATTGCCTCAATAATACTTTTTAATTGTGTGAAAATATCAAAGAAATATATTAAACATTATACACCAATTCTATGATTTTAATCTACAAATAATTTTTGTGATTCAGCTGCATTAACATCAACTATTTTATGAAAATAAGATTTTTGAGATAAATCTCCTCTTTCTAGTGTTTCTTCAATCTTACCATCTTTAATATATAAGAGTTTTTGTGAATAAGATGCTATCATAGAATCATGTGTAACCATTAATATAGATACCCCATCTTGATCATTTAAATCTTTAAATAGTGATAACAAGTCATGAGAATTTTGACTATCCAGATTTCCAGTTGGTTCATCAGCAACAATAAGCTTAGGATTGGTTACCAACGCTCTGGCTATAGCTGCACGTTGTCTTTGTCCACCAGAACATTCTCCAGGGTATTTATCCAATAACTGCATCAATTCTAGTTTACTTGCAATATCTTTGACTCTTTGACTTATTTCATCAATAGATTTACTTGCAAGTGTTAATGGTACTGCAATATTTTCAAATATAGTAAGTGAATCTAATAAATTAAATTCCTGAAAAATAAATCCTAGATTTTCGTAACGAAACTTACCAACCTCATTTTCACCCATTTTTCTAACTTCCTTACCATTGATATAAACATGACCTTTAGTAGGAACATCAATAGTTGATAAGTTATTAATAAAAGTTGATTTTCCAGATCCTGATGGTCCCATAACACATATAAAATCTCCTTCATACATTTTTAAGGATACATCATTTAAGGCAGTAACAGGATTTTTTGTCCCTACACCATATATTTTTGTTACATGATCGGCATTTAATATTTCTTTACTCATAGTGAACACCCTCCTTTAAGACTTTTAAGACTGAATTTTTATAGGAAATGTATGTAAATATACCAGCAATGAAAGCAGATATCCATTGTGATAAAACAATAACAATTAAAAATGATAGAGATACATAGCTATTGATATAAGCTAATATTAATGAAGTACCAATAAATAAAAATGGTAACATAATAATAACAATATAAAATGATACAACTTCTCTTTTAATAATAGATATAAGTTGTCTATATGTATAACCTAATTTATACAAATTATAATAAAACATTCTTCGCGTTTGTGCTTCCATAGAATATTTATACATAATACTTGTAAGAATCAATACAATAGCTACAATAAAACCTATAGTAGAAGTGACCATCTCTCTAGGACTATCCTGCTCCAATATCATAATCATTGATAATGCACAAGATGATATTCCATAGATAGCTATTAAATTAACAGCGCTTTTTAAAGAATAATAAAGATTTGATAAAGATATCAACCATATCTTATTACTTAAAAGCTTCTTTTCTTTAATCTTATGAAACCATATAGGGAAACAATACTTAATCATTCCATTAATACAAAACACCCCTAAACAACTATAAACAATTCCATTCATTGTATCATATGGTGTAACAACTAATAAAATAAAAGTTAATAAATATATCATCCAATAAATATGAGAAGACATACGAATAAGTCTTACATCCTCTGCTCGTGGTCTTGTTTCAGAAGTTAATAAGTAAGCAATATCTTTACGATAAACATATCCTGAAGCGTTCAATAATTGAGCAGCAATAATAACTACAATTGTTATAATTGTACTGCCAACAGCTTCTAAAGGTATATAAAATATAGAAGATGTTTCATTTAAATATTGATAGATAATACTATTCACCCCTACTGAACAACCCATTCCCATTAAAATACCTAAAGGCATCGCAATCATTGTCATCACAACATTTTGATAAAACAAATAAGCAGTTACTTTTAGAAAGCTTGCACCAGACATAGTCATAATAGCTATTTCCTTAGTCTTTCTGGAAATATAAAAATTATTGGCAAATAATATCATAAAAGCACAAAAACAGATAATCGCAAATGCTAATGTTGTAGAAAAAGGTATAGCAGATGTAATATTTCTTGATACAAGCATCTGTGTATCTTCCATCAAATAAGGATTATCAATAATATTAAAAAAGATATAAGTCACTGCAATGGTAAGCATTAAAGTTAAAGTATAAACAAGACTTTTCTTATACTCTTTTTTAAGCATATGCAGTGAAAATTTTAGTGTTCCCATAAGCCAATCCCTTTATGAAAATTATAAATAGTTTACAAATAGGTGTCAATGAAGTTCATGAAAAAAGCTGATTTTAATCAGCTTTGATTGTTCTATATGCTATTTGGGCTCCTTCATAAAAAGCCTGATGCTGCAGCTGTGCAGCATATTCAATAATCAAGTCTTCTAGATCATTCCATGGAATATGATGATCCTGACAATAGTTATATATCTTTTCTATTGCTATGTTAGCATCTTGAGATTGTCCATTGTTTTCACACCAATCGTTAAATAGCATTTCTATCACTTCTTTGTTCATCTTATCACCTCTTTGTTATTGTTGACAATTTATATAATTTTAATCATATAGGCAGAAAATAGCCTATATAGTTTATGTTAATATATCATTTTATCCTATAAAATTCAAGTTAGATTGAATAAGATAGGTGGTGAAATATGTTAGATTATTTTAGTATAGGTCAACGTATCAAAAATACAGGCAAGCCTCTCATTTGACTCAAGAACAATTAGCGACAATCGTGGATATTTCTGATACCCATATGAGTCATATTGAAACAGCCAATACAAAACTCAGTCTCAAAACATTTGAAGCCATTGCCCAGGCTCTTGATGTTTCAACTGATGTTCTTCTTTATGGCACATCTACTGTTAATAAGAATGCATTAATTGAACAGATTGATGAAATACTTGATAGTTGTACTATTACAGATTTATATATCCTTATTGATGTTTTAAAGGCCACTAAAATATCATTGGATAAATATAACAAATAATACTAAAATCTCATCTTATGATGAGATTTTATATTTCACCCTTTTAATCATAGCACATCTATTTTCTATATGCAACAATAATATTGCATTTTGCAATATATACCATGGATTTCAACAATTAACTTATTATTGTATTTATATTAATGAAAGCCATCATAACCATAACTATTATTAATGGTATCATGCCATCAATGTAACCTTTTAGGGCATCTAGATCATAATATATAATATAGCATATCAAACTAGCAACACACATAACGATACAAATAATAAGTACAACAATCATACTCATTTTTGAGTAATGTCCTAATGAATATAATGTATTCATTTCTTTAAACATTAATGCCAACCAGCCAACAATTAAGATTAATTCTGTTGTAATTTGACGGTGCATGAATATACGTGTTATTCCAGCTAAAATGACATATACAACTATACTTCCAATTATAATAATATTATTAGAAAACAACAATTTGTTATGACTTTTGCTACTGATAATCATGATAACTGCAATGACTCCTAATACAAATGCTGGTAACAATAACCAGCCACTCTTTGTACCTTTAATAGGATTAATAGGTCTAAAAGCCAATATCCACCACATTATATAAAAAATACAACAACCTATCAAAAACAAGTTACCAATCAGTATTTGTCTTGTTGATACATCAAAACGTGAAAACATCATCAATCCTTCTTTCATATATCCATTATATCACGTTATATCACATTATTTAAAAACTTCTTGTATTTTCCTTAACATTGGTGTATTATATATCTCGTAAACGAAAACATCTCTCCTTAGCTCAGTTGGCAGAGCAACTGACTCTTAATCAGAGGGTCCACGGTTCGAGCCCGTGAGGGGAGACTTTTTATTTTAATATTATTTATATCACTACCTGTCAATAATACATAAAAAACAGTAGGTATCATACCTACTGTTTTTTTAAGATTTAACCTCAAGAAGAATACTTTTTAATTTTGCATTTATGAATTTTATCTTTTTTGTTGTAGCTTATACCTACTAGTAATATTTCGCTATTGTTTTCCACTTCTTGTATATAGTTTTTATCGAGGATTTGTTGTATAGCTGATTCAGGCGTATCATTGATTTTAAGCTCTATGATAATAGCAGTTCCATTATTGATAGGTCTAAAAATCATATCACAACGACCTTTACCTGTTTTATCTTCACGACTAATTTTATAGTCATCTCTAGCTTTGAGATAACACAAAGTGAGTAGACATGCTATACTATTCTCATTGTTATAGCTAAACAAGTCTATTTCCTTGTCATGTGCCTCTTCAATCATTTTGGCTAGTGTTACTTCATCTTGAATGAATGTTGCTTCTAATATTTGCTCACTACGTTTGACAACATCATGGACACCACCCATATTCTTTTGTGATAATACTTGTTCATACTTAAGCATAAGTTCATGGTTTGGAATATACAGGCAACCCGTATAATATGTTAAAAATCCAAAAATCACCATAGCTGATAATATATTATTTCTTGTTTTGAGTTCTTTATCAGTTGCTGAATAGCCTTCAAGTTTAATCTTAACAGGAATACCAGAAACTAATTGGACAATATCTTTTTTGACTGCATCAACATTGTTTTTGATACAATCGGCTATTTCACTCATTGGACCCGTTTCTGTCCAATAACTACGACATATACCATTTCTAAAAGCATTCGATACTGAACGTGGATTAAATAATTTTTTCTCATTTTCACCATAATAGCCATCATACCAATATTCTAGTTCTTCATATGTGATATTCGGATACTTTGTACACAAATTTCTTACCTCATCATCATTAAAACCAAAAAAATCAGTAAAATTTGTATCATTAATAAAATTATATTCAGTAAAATTATTAAGGGCTGAACCAGACGAATATTTAGCTATTGGCAGTACTCCTGTCATATAAGCTAAAACTACATAAGATTTATCTTTAATAAGATCTTTGAGGAATTCTAAATAATCAATTTTATCTTTTTCTTCCATAAAATCCTTATAAAAAATAGAATCCCATTCATCCAATATAAATATAAAAGAATCATCAGTTTTATCGAACCAATCATATACATGATCATATGATTTTATAGTTATTTGATATTGTGATATTAAATCTTCTTGCAGTTTATCTTTTATCATTGATATATATTCCTGATATGAGTTAGATTGACCAGCACCTTTGCTAAAATCAATATAAATAACATTATATTGATTAAGATTTTTTAAATAATCATCACATTGAGATATTTTTAAACTATCAAATAGTTTTTTTGAATCATATCCTATTGTATAATAAGCAGCTAACATATTAGCATTATAAGTCTTACCAAAGCGACGAGGTCGTGTGATACATATACAATTTTCACCAGTATTAATATATGGGTTAATTTCTTCAATCAATAAGCTTTTGTCAATATATACCTTATTATCTAAATATTTTGATAACATCTGGATTGAATTTTTTGTGTTTAAATAATACATAATATCAGCTCCTCAAAGATATTATAAACTAAATTCTAAGTTAAAGCTATGATTTTGTTTAGACATAAAGATAAATATCATATGACTCTATAAAATATTTTTAAAAACGATTATTCCTAACTATTTAGTTAGTTTTTCGTGAACATTTTTTGAACATTTTATCTTAAATCTAATAATAAAGG